>JAJRSN010000077.1 GCA_024278715.1 Calditrichota bacterium | reverse complement strand
CCATACGGGAGAGAAGTTGTTAATAGTTATTGGTTAGGTAACAAAGTGACAAGGTCGTGATGCGTAATGCGTAATGCGTGATGAGTAACAAGTAACAAGTAACAATTAACAAGTGACGAGTGACAAAGTTACAAAGTGATATTGAATGTTAAACGAAGATGGGGAAGCACGCTTACACGATTAACGAATTCCGTGATGCGTGATGAGTAACGAGTGACAAAGTAACAAAGTTACGAGTGACTGGAGAAGCCGCTTAACGCTTATACGCTTAACGATTAACGAAAAGTAACGAAGTGACCGGAGAAGCCCGCTTAACCCTTAACCCTTACACGCTTAACGAACTGTCGTGATGCGTAATGCGTGATGAGTGATTGGAGAAGTCCGCTTAACGCTTATGCGCTTCATTTGAGAAGACCATTGAATTTTAAACGTTATTTCTGTTTTTCAAATAGATCGAGCTGTTTTTGATCGGATTTAAGCTGAACAAATTTAGGAGGAATGTTCCTGACTTTACCGTTGGGATCGTAAACCAACCGTTCCATCGGACGGATTCTCAGTTTTCCGTTTTCAGCTAATTTTATTCGTT
The DNA here is from genome assembly GCA_024278715.1 of Calditrichota bacterium. Lineage (GTDB taxonomy): Bacteria > Calditrichota > Calditrichia > Calditrichales > Calditrichaceae > Caldithrix. The sequence continues at coordinate 5,286 of JAJRSN010000077.1, read as the reverse complement.
TCTTGGCAATTTCCACATATTCAGACATGATTTCGGCGCCTATCGCCTTACGTCCGTGCATTAATGCCGCGATGGCTGTACTACCGACTCCCATGAAAGGATCCAAAACCCAGTCTCCTTTATTTGTCAAAGCAAGTACTAATCTTTCTATCAGCTCTATGGGAAATTGACAGGGATGAATCGTTTTTTCCACATGATTCGATTTAACGTTAGGTATTTCCCAGACGTCGCTTGGATTTTTACCCAAAGGATGTCCGGATAACTCCCCTTTATTCGGACCTTTAAAATGCTTTTTATCGGGATATTTTTGCGGAATTCTGACGGCGTCCAGATTAAAAACATATTCATTTTCCTTTGTAAACCAAAGAATAACCTCGTACCTGCCCGAGAAGCGTTTTTTGGCGTGCAAACCATGACCGAAATGCCAGACAATGCGATTACGCAAATGTAAATTTAATGAAGAAAATATGGGATATAAAAGAATATCCAGAGGAATGATCTCACCGTTTTCCACATAATTACCGACTTCCCAGCAGATACTCCCCCGATCATCTAAAACCCGAACGCTTTCTCTGATTATCTTTTTTTGCTGGCGAAGATATTCATCCATGAGGAGTTTTGTCTCGTAAGCTTTATTGATGTTGTAAGGGGGAGAGGTTACGACTAATTGAATTGTTTTATCGGGAATTTGAGATAACAGCTCTAATGCGTCGCCCTCAAATAAAACAAAATCCGCGGACTCATCAAAATTTGGCGTTATTTTTATTTTCCCATGGCTAAGATTTAATAAAATGATTCATAAAGTTTAAATAAAAATCATCCCGATCATTTTATAGCCGGAGAATGAAACCGAAATTACGGGTTTCAGCCATTTTGAATATACAATCTAAATTATGTGTCGTTTTTCGTTTTATCCTTTTTATCTATTTCCGGAATCATGTATCCCGCGCCTCGCACGCTTTGTATCCAACGCGGATTTGAGGGATCGTCTTCCAGGTATTTTCGTAAACGTGCAATGAAAATATCAACCGTACGCGTTTCGATTTCGGAATCGATGTTCCAGACGTTTTCCAATAGTTCCTGTCTTGAAACGACTTTCCCCTGATGTTCAAGCAAATATCTCAGAACATTCGCTTCTAAAAGTGTAAGCATTATGGTTTGTTCTTTGCCTTTAATCTGCAAAGATTCAAAATCTATTTCAAAATTGCCCAATTTGTAATGTGAGGAGCTGTCTCCCCGGTACCATGCCTTTCGTTGTAATATTCGCTGTACTCTCAATAGCAGCTCGTCAAGCGCAAAAGGTTTGGTTAAATAATCATCGGCTCCCAGTTTCAGCCCTTTTAGTTTATCGTCAAGACCCTTGCGCGCGGTGAGAATCAAAATAGGTAGCTGTTCCGACTGTTGACGGATGTGTCGCGCGATCTCAAAACCGTCGTAATAGGGAAGCATGATATCCAGAATCACCAGATCAAATTTATTTTCATCCAGATATTTCAGAGCTTCCTGCCCGTCCTTTGCCAGCGTTACCCGATAGCCCTCGGCTTTTAGATTGAATTGAAGTCCCAGCGCCAACGACTCTTCGTCTTCGACTATTAAAATGTGGCTCATTTTTTGTACATCCTTTTTACTATATTTAGCGGTTTTGCAAAAACGGATTTGGTTCTGTCTTTTTCCGCACGTAACGGAAATGTTAAAATAAAAGTTGTTCCTTTATTCAAGCCTTCACTGGTCACGCTGATTTTACCGCCGTGACCGCGTACAATTTCGCGAGCCATGTACAAACCGAGTCCGGTACCGCGAATATCGGGTTTATGCGGAACCGATATACGATAGAATTTTTGAAAGATCCGTTTTTGTTCTTCCGGATCGATGCCGATTCCGTTGTCGCTGAATTCCAGAATCATTTGATTGTTTTTTTGCCGCAGGCGAATGGATAATTGTAACTCGCCGGACGTGTACTTCAGCGCGTTGTCGATCAGATTGGCAAACACCATCAGCATCGCGTCTCGATCCACAGCCCACTTTCCACTGATTTTACCGCTGATTTTGATTTGCTCCGGCGATATTTTAAACTGATGTTGACACTCTTTGATCAATTCTTTTACAATTTTATCGGCAGGATAAAGTTCCAAATTGTAAAGTTTCTTTTTCTGCTCGATTTGAGAAATATCCAAAATCGCGTCGATAATGCGTTTTAGCCGCTGAGTATCCATTAACATGCGTTCCAGAAATTCTTGTCTGATTTCTTCGGAAACATTGCTCCGGTGCAGGGTTTCCAGATAAAGCTGGATGGAAGCCAAAGGAGACTTCAGCTCGTGGGTGAAGTTGGCAATAAAATTTTCATAAAGTAAATTGATATTAATTTGCCGGGTCAGATAGATAAAAACAAAGTACATTCCTCCTAAAAGCAAGATCAAGAGAACCAGACCAAAAATCAAGGTAAAAAGTTGGGTTCTGGTAGAAACGTTTATAAATTGGGGTAAAAACCGCTCTCCCGCCTGTTTGATAAGAAGGTAGTTGGAGCTGTACCAGTAAATCCAGAGCGCTAATAACGAAATCCAGGCAATCTGCATTAAAATAAAGATCAATAACGGGTGGAAAAGATTGATGCGTTTTTTCATAATATTTTACATTTCTTTTACATTTTTTGAATAACGTTAGTACTATCTTTATTTTAACAATTTTTCCGAGAAAAAAAAAGAAAAGTAAAGAGGACTAAAATGAATATATTATTGGTCTCTCCGAGAACGCCGACCACGTTCTGGAGTTTTCGTCACGCTTTAAAGTTTATCTCCAAAAAATCTTCCGAACCGCCGTTAGGTTTGCTTACGGTGGCGGCATTGTTACCGGAAGATTGGAATCTGAAGCTGATAGACATGAATGTAAGCCCCTTAACCGATGAAGACCTCCTCCGGGCGGACTATCTCTTTTTAAGCGGCATGAATATTCATATAAATTCGATGCGTGAAGTTATTCAACGCGCCAAAAAGGTCGGATTACCGGTAGTAACGGGCGGTCCGTTGGTTACCACCGATCCCCAGCTTTTAAAGGATGTGGATCATTATGTTTTGAATGAGGCTGAGATGACGTTGCCGCAGTTTTTGGCGGATTTGGAAAAAGGCAAACCGAAAAAAATGTACCATTCCGCTGAATTCCCTGATGTTAAACAAACGCCCATTCCGCGTTGGGATTTATTGGAGATGGATAAATATGCCAACCTTAGTTTGCAGTTTTCCAGAGGATGTCCGTTTGACTGCGATTTCTGCAACGTTACCGTGCTAAACGGACATAAACCTCGAACCAAATCGGCGGAGCAATTTGTAAAAGAGCTGCAATCGCTTTACGACTTGGGCTGGAGGGGAAGCGTGTTTATTGTGGATGATAATTTTATCGGAAATCGCAAAACATTAAAACACGAAGTATTGCCGGCTATGATTGAATGGATGGAGGCTCATGACTATCCCTTTTCTTTTATCACCGAAGCCTCAATCAATTTGGCTGACGATAAGGTCTTGATGGATTTAATGGTCCGCGCCGGCTTTGATTCAATATTCATAGGAATCGAAACACCAAATGATATGAGCCTGACCGAAAGCAATAAAAAACAAAACTGCGGTCGCGATCTTTTGAAAGCGATAAAAAGCTTACAGCAAAACGGACTCATTGTAAGCGGCGGTTTTATTGTGGGATTTGATCACGATCCCCCGGAAATTTTTGAGATTCAACGGAAATTCATCCAGCAAAGCGGAATTATTACCGCAATGGTGGGCTTGTTAAACGCTCCCACCGGTACACGCCTGTTTGAACGCATGCGCAAAGAGAACCGGCTGATCAAGACCATGAGCGGGGATAATATGGACGGAAGCACGAATTTTGTTCCCAAAATGGATATTGCTTCTCTGAAAAAGGGCTACCGGCAGTTGCTTAAAAACCTGTACGAGCCTTCGGGCTTTTATCAGCGCCTTAAAACATTCTTAAGCGATTATAAACTTCCCATCCGAAAAGTGGGCGCGCTTTCGAAGGATGAAATTAAAGCCTTTTTAAGATCGCTGTGGATTTTGGGCGTGTGGGAAAAAGGGCGAGTTGAATACTGGAAACTGCTTGTTTATTCGTTGACAAAATTTCCGGAAAAATTTCCTTTAGCGGTCCGCCTCTCTATTTACGGTTACCACTTTCGACGTGTGGCAAGAAAGTTGGCTTTTCAATAAACAAGTAACGAGTGACAAAGTGACAAGATCGTGACGCGTAATGCGTGATGAGTGATGAGTAACAGGGAAGGAAAAAGGACAAAAGAAAAAAGACAAAAGATTATCGGAAAGCCGTGATCATAACCAGATTTCGGATGTTAATGTTATTAATTGCTCGGAATTTCGGAGATTGTGCTGTTTGAAAATAAGACCCCCCTTGCCTTCGGCGTTCCCCCCTTACAAAGGGGGGAAATTAAAAGGGGGGTCTTAACTTCAGAATAAATCGATATTTAACAATATCGTGATGCGTGACGTGTGATGAGTAAAAAAGTGACAAGTAACGAGTGACAAAGTGACAAGATCGTGACGCGTAATGCGTGATGAGTGGCAGGTAAGAAAAATGAAAAATGAGAAAAGAGAAATCAGAGATCAGAAATCTATAATGATTTATTTTCCTTTGTGTACTTTGCGACTCCTTTGAGAGCTTTGCAGTTTTATTTTTTTCCGCCTCCGGCAGACAAATTACAAATTAACAAGGTTAACGGTTTATGAAAATCATAAATCCGAAATTCGAATATCGAAATCCGAAACAAATTCGAGTTACAGAATAACAAAAATTCCAAACAATTTGAAGATTAAAGTAATAACAGGAAAATCCTGAAAATGTTTTGGCCATTTGAATTTTAAAAACCTGTTCCGTAGCAGATTTGTCAAGAAAATTGATTTAAAGACGAAAATCCCTTAAACGCATCATGCATTATTTGAAAAGTCGCTTAACGCTTGAACGCTTATACCCTTAACTCTTAAGGAAAGACCATTTTTTTCTCTTTGAATCCTGTTTTCTTCTTGTGATACAAATAATTATTCCATATATTGAAACAGCAGTTTAAAAGTAAATCTTTAATTGCTACTCCGAGCCAAATGACCTAAGTCCCTTTTTGACGGGATATGGTCTGAGGTCGAGGGAAAAAATCCCCTCTCCCGTTGCGGGAGAGTAGGGTAGAGCCGGAAACGGTTCTGCCTCCCGTGTTTGGAAAGGAGAACGGATGAATGAAACACAAAATTTTCACCTGAAATACCCGCCGCTGATCGATCCCTT
>JAJRSN010000076.1 GCA_024278715.1 Calditrichota bacterium | reverse complement strand
ATTCTTAGTAGTATTAATCAGGGCGGAATCAATAAAAATAAAAATAACTGAAGCAATAGAGCTCATATTAGATTTAATTTCTACAACTACCGTTTTGTATCCAAATGAGCGTAGTAGTTTAATTTTTTTTTAATATGTTAAGAAAATATCATCCATCAGGATTACGGATTCATAATTTTGAAATATTGAGCATTGGATTGTCCTTAGGCATCACTGGTAAAGTGACGCAGGATATATCAGATATTAAAAACATAGAAGATATTAATATATAAAAAATATAGTGGGCAGGCGGGACATGAATTCGGCTGGTGAGAAAGCCGTCGCCAAGTGAAAGTTTTATGGCGCGTGGCAAATCGTTATGTTTTAATAATCAAATAGATATTTACCTAAGAATATGAAACAAAACAAAATTACCCTCTCCGAACTGGAAAATTTTCTCTTTAAAGCCGCGGATATTCTGCGCGGCAAAATGGATGCTTCCGAGTACAAAGAATTCATCTTTGGTTTGCTGTTTATCAAACGTTTATCGGATGAGTTTGACTGCAAGCGAGAAGAATTGCGGCAGGAATACAAACATCTGCCGCCGGAAGCGCTAGAAGAATTGTTAGAAGACAAGACATCTTACGGAGATTCCTTTTTTGTCCCAAAAGAAGCCAGATGGAATTAGGGATATATTGATAAAAATGGTAACGAAGTCCCGCCTTTAAAACATTTAAAAAGTAATATTGCCGAAAGATTAAATATTGCTTTATCAAGAATTGAAGAAGAAAATGATGCATTGTATGGCGTGCTCAAAAACAACATCGATTTTAACGCCGGCAAAGGCAAGGAAGGCGCTTCGCGAATTTCTGACCAGCGCTGGAAAGATTTGCTGGATCATTTCAATAATCCGCGTTTTGTACTGGTAAACGACAATTTTGAATTTCCCGATTTGCTGGGCGCCGCCTACGAATATCTGATCAAATATTTTGCCGACAGCGCCGGGAAAAAAGGGGGCGAGTTTTACACGCCCGGCGAAGTTGTGCGTTTGCTGGTACAACTGGTCAAACCGCAGGAAGGCATGGAAATTTACGATCCCATCGTGGGCAGCGGCGGCTTCCTGATCCATAGTTACCAGTACGTGGAAGAACAGGGACAAAATCCCAAAGACCTGCATCTGTATGGGCAGGACTCTAACGGTACGGTCTGGTCTATCTGCATTATGAACATGATTTTGCACAATATCAACAATTTTACCATTGAAAACGGCGATACACTGGAAGATCCGCTCATTCTGGATAATGAGGGATACTGGAAGAAGTTCGATCGCGTGTTAGCCAATCCGCCATTCTCACAAAATTACAGCCGGCAGAATATGAAGTATCCAAACCGCTTCAAGGAATTCTGCCCGGAAAACGGCAAAAAAGCCGACCTGATGTTTGTCCAGCACATGATCGCCAGCCTGAAGCCGTATGGCAAGATGGCGACCATCATGCCGCATGGCGTGCTGTTCCGCGGCGGCAAGGAAAAGGTGATTCGCGAAATTTTGTTGAAAGACGACGTCATCGAAGCCATCATCGGACTGCCGCCGGGTTTGTTTTATGGCACGGGCATTCCTGCCTGCGTGCTGGTGATCAATAAAAACAAACCGGACGAGTTGAAAAACAAAATTCTGTTCATAAACGCCGACGCCGAGTACGCCGAAGGTAAGAATCAGAATAAACTGCGCCCGGAGGACATCGAAAAAATAGATTACGCGTTCAGCAACAAACTGGAAATCCCCAAATATTCCAGGTTGGTGGACGTACGGGAAATTATTGAAGAACACGACTTCAATCTGAATATCCGGCGTTACGTGGACAACACGCCCGAACCGGAACCGGAGGACGTGACCGCGCACCTCATCGGCGGGGTGCCGGAAAACGAAGTGCAGGCAAAGCAGAAGCAGTATCAAAAATTCGCTTTCGATCCCGCCCGACTGTTCGAACCGCTGCGACCGGGCTACCTGATGTTCCGACAAACGGTTAGCGAAAAGCAGCGCATTAAGGAAATCATTGATGCGGATGAGCAAGTGCAACGCACCATGGACGCCATGCACAACCTGATGGGCGAATGGTGGCAGACGGCGCAGGAGGAATTTTCCTGCCTGTACCAGAACAACAATCTGCCGCAGGTACGCAGCCATTTGCTCGTCAGCCTGAAGGAAAAACTGTGTCCCGTGGGCGTGCTGGACGAATTCCAGATTGCCGGGGTGTTTGTGAACTGGTGGCAGAACATCCGCTACGATCTCAAAACCATTGTCAACATCGGCTGAAGTCCCATTTTGATTCCGGACGAATACATGGTGGACGCCTTTTTCCGCAAAGAGGCGGACGCCATTGAAGCGCTGGAGGCGCAGTTGAGTGAGAAAGAGGGCGCACTGAACGAAGCCGTGGAAGCGGTGGAATACGAACCGGAAGAAGAGGAAAGCGTCACCGCTGGGAAGGATTCCGGTGGAGTGGGAGGCGGTGGAATTACAAGAAGTTGTTAAAATTATATTGAGTAATGTTGATAAAAAAATATATGAAAATGAAATTCCAGTTTTTTTATGCAATTATCTTGAAGTTTATCAAAACAATTACATTACTAATAAGTTAAAATTTTCCAAAGGTTCTGTTAGTGAAAATGAATTAAAAAAATTTACTATTGAACAAGGTGATGTAATTATTACAAAAGATTCTGAAACATTCGAAGACATAGCAAAGCCAGCGTATGTTTTGGATAAAATAGATAATTTAATTTGTGGTTATCATCTTGCTCTTTTAAAACCTATAAAAATTGATGGCTTATTTTTGTCTAAAATATTAGCAAAACCTGAAATTAATGTTCATTTTAGAAAATTCGCAAATGGCATAACAAGATATGGTCTAACGTTGGATACAATTAAGTCTGCAAAAATTATTTTGCCGAGTATTTCTGAACAAAATAGAATATCAAAAATTATTTTAAATATCGATTTGAATTTACAGAAAGAAGAGATTTCATTACAAAAGTTAAAAGGGCTAAAATCTGCTTTGATGCAAGACCTTTTGACCGGCCAGGTGCGGGTAACGGAGTTATTAAAGAAACGGCAGGCGGAGGCGGCGGTATGACTATTCTGGTGAAGAAAGTTAAACCAGAAATGACGCTCACCAGCGCGCTGTTAATCAAATTAATGAAATTTTATTCCCAACACGGATATCGTTTAACCTTGCTGGAAATTCAAAAATTAGCCTACTTTCTTCAGGAGGCGGGTATCTCCTTGCGCTTGAATTATGTGAAACACCGCTACGGACCGTATGCGCACAATTTGAATAAAGTGCTGGAAGTCATCGAAGGGCATTTTATCCGAGGGTACGGCGACACGCAAAAGCCGGATGTGGAAATTTTGCTTTTGCCGGATGCGGTACAGCAAGCCGATGCCTTTCTGGAAAATCATCCGGAAGCACAGCAAAAACTGGAAAAGGTGATGCATCTGGTGGAAGGTTTTGAAACGCCTTACGGAATGGAATTGCTGGCTTCGGTGCACTGGCTGCTGAAACACGAGGGCGCGCAGGATGTGATTAAAGCCATGCAAAATTGGAGCGAGCGCAAGCGGAAACAATTCAAACCGGGGCATATTAAAATTGCCGAGCAGCGATTGAAAGAAGAAGGTTGGCAATAGTAACGCAATTTTTGCACGATTATTTTGTTGATGTAATTGTTGGACACCTTATGACAGTTACCTGAAAATCGATGAGAAGCGCCACGGGGAAGAGCCGCTTTTGCAACTGCTGAATGGCAGGCTCCTGCCAATGGACTGCTCAAAATAAGTGAAACTTCTTTAGCCGGATAAAAAAACTTTTATTTTATTGATAATTACGCTATATTTGCACAATTACTTTACCAGAGTAATTGTGCAGATTTTGAGTAATTAAAGGCATGGGAATGAAGGAAACGGAAAAGTATCTAAAAGAAACACTGGGTATTGATGTTTGCATCAGACCGTTTGCGACAACTCAAAAGACGAATTTTCCTTTATTTATCAGGCAGTTGTACGATTTTTACCAGGTACATTTGTTTGGACGCAAGATTATTCTTCTAAATAATGAGGGAGAAGAAAAAACAACCGCTGACCAGTTGCGTAAACATGCGCAGATGGTAGAACAAACCTTGCATTGTCCGGTTGTATTTGTTTTTCCGTTTTTGCAACCGTATAATCGCAAACGTCTGATTCAAAAACAGGTTGCTTTTATCGTTCCCGGCAAACAAATGTTCATTCCGCAATTATTCGTTGATTTACGGGATTTCAGGCAAACGGTGCCAAATAAGAAAGAAAAACTTTTGCCGGCGGCGCAGTGTATCTTATTGTATCATCTGCTAAAAGAAAACATTGAATCATTCCCATTAAAAACGTTGGCTAAAAAATTAGGCTATACACAGGCAACGGTTACACGCGCTGTGCAGGTACTCGTCGGTAAATCCATTGCTACAAAAATTGGAAAGAATAAAGAAATCAGAATCGTTTTTAAACAAAAGAAAAAAGATTTATGGCAAAGAGCCTTGCCTTTTCTGCAAAATCCGGTTAAAAAGGTTTATTCTCTGGAACATCCGCCTAAGACCCATGTGGTTTACCGCGCTTCTTTCTCCGCGTTAGCCCGTTATACCAATCTGGCGGAAGGGGATAAACAATATTTCGCCGTTTCCCGGAACGATTTCGAAACGCTGAAAAAGAAAAAGCACATTCAAATCGTCCCTTCCGGAGAAGCGGACGTGCTTCTGGAAGTCTGGAAATACGCGCCCGGTCTTCTGGCGGAAAATCAGGTGGTTGATCCCCTTTCCCTTTATTTGTCTTTGAAAGATGAAGAGGACGAACGGGTGCAAAAAGCGCTTGATGACTTACTGGAGCAGGTATGGTAAAAGGTCTTGAAATATTTAAAACGTTTTTCAGAGGCCACACGGATAAGTACATCCTTATTGGCGGCGCCGCTTGCGATGTGCTGTTTTCTGAAGCGGGATTGCCGTTTCGCGCCACGAAAGACCTGGATATTGTTCTGGTGGTTGAGGCGATTGATGCGGAATTTGTTAGAAAGTTCTGGGAATTTGTAAAGAATGGTCAATATCAGATTCAGCAAAAAAGCGAAAGCCAGAAAAAGTACTATCGCTTTCTAAGACCGGGAAAAGAGGATTTCCCATTTCAATTAGAATTGTTTGCCCGCAATCCGGATTTACTGGATCTGGCGGAAGGCACGCATTTGACGCCCATTCCGCTGGATGAAGACCTTTCCAGTTTGTCGGCTATTTTAATGGATGACGATTACTACGCTTTTATTTTAGAGCAGAGTCGCATGGTCGAAGATTTGCATTTAGCCACGGCGGAGGCATTGCTCTGTTTCAAAGCCAAAGCCTTTCTCGATATGCAATCTTTAAAAGCAAATGGAATCAAAATAGATGAAAGAGACATTCGAAAACACCGGAACGATGTAATTCGCCTGACGGCGTTGTTACGCGAAGGGACGTCGGTTACATTGCCCGAATCTGTTAAAAAAGATATGCTTGCATTTGTTTCGATTTTAAAAGAAGATCCGCCTGATGTTAAGGCTATTGCCAGAACAATGGGATTGCCTTTGCCGGATCTGGAAACGATTTTGAGGCAAATTAAACAAACGTTCAGTTTGTAGGAACCATTATGGCGACCTTAGACAAAATACCATCCCACCTGAAAATTGACGAAAAGCACCATGTGGAGGAGCCGTTCCTGCAGCAATTGGAAGAACCGGGCTGGACGGTCAAACGGCTGGAGCAGACCCAAACGCCGGCAGACAGCGGGCGAGAACATTTTGCTCAGGTGGTGATTCTGCCGGAACTACGGCGCGCCCTGCGCCAGATTAACGACTGGCTGGAAGATGACCAGATCGAAGAGGTGGTTCGCCGCATTACTACTTTCCCGGGCAGCAGTTTGATTGAAAACAATCGCTACATTCTGAACCTTCTCCTTGAAAATGCCAGTGTTGCGGAAAATCGTAAAACCGGCGAACGCAGTCCCACGGTACGGTTCATCGATTTCGACAATCGGGACAACAATTCCTTCCTTGCCATCAGTCAATTTAAAGTGCGCGTTCCGGGCACGGAGCACCACATTGTGCCGGATATCGTGCTTTTTATTAACGGGTTGCCGGTCGTGGTGGTGGAATGCAAATCGCCCAAGGCGCACGAGCCCATTCCCGAAGCCATCGATCAACTGCTACGTTACAGCGAGCAGCGCGGGGCGAAAAGAGAAGGCAATCAGGAATTGTTTAATTACAACCAATTTGTGGTGGCAACCTGCCGCAATCAGTGCAAGTTCGGTACCATCTCGTCGCATATAGAAAAATTTTTCTTCCGCTGGGCGGATCCCTATCCGCGTACACTGAACGATCTGACGCACGGCGCGTCTGCGCCCAACGATCAGCAACGCTTGGTTGCGGGCATGCTGGATCGGGACAATCTGCTTAGTCTGATCCGAACGTTTACGGTATTTACCACCAACGATAAGGGGCAACTGGTTAAAATTGTCGCCCGTTATCAGCAATTCAGGGCGGTCAAAAAAGCGGTGCAGCGTCTGTTAACCGGAAAGAATCGACGCGAACGCAGCGGCATCATCTGGCACACGCAAGGTTCCGGTAAATCGTTGACCATGATGTTCATGGTGCGGGAAATGTACCGCCATCCTAAATTGTGCAAATGGAAGGTGGTGTTTGTTACCGACCGTACGCAACTGGAACAGCAATTGGCGGAAACCAGTCAGAGCGTGGGCTTTACCGTCAAAGTGGCGGACAGCATCGCCCGGTTAAAAGAAATGCTGCCCGGCGATTCGTCGGATTTAATCATGGCGATGATCCATAAATTTCAGGAACGGGATTTAAGGGAAGTCTTTCCGGAACTCAATCCCAGTCCACACATTTTGATCATGACCGATGAGGCGCATCGTTCGCAATACGCCCTGCTGGGCGCCAATCTGGATCGCGCCCTGCCCAATGCTGCCAAAATTGGTTACACCGGTACGCCCATCGATAAAACCGAAAAAGTGTTCGGCGATTACATCGACAAATACACCATGCGGCAGGCAATTGATGACGGCGTAACGCTGGAAATCGTTTACGAAGGGCGCACGCACAAAGCGGAAATCGCGGATAAAAAAGCCATGGATGTGGCGTTCGAAGATGTGTTCAGCGAATACAATTTAACCGAACAGTTGCAAATTTTGGGCTATGGCTCGCGCAAAGCCTATCTGGAAGCGGAAGAAACCATCCGCGCCAAGGCAAAGGATATGATTAATTATTATGTGCAACATATTTTCCCCAATGGTTACAAGGCGCAGGTGGTGGCGGTGTCGCAGGAAGCAGCGGTACGCTATGAACTGGCTTTAAGGGATGCTCTGAAAGCCCAAATTGCCGAACTGCAAAAAGACAATCCGTTTAAACTGAATCTGGATCTCCTGCGTGCCCTGCGAGTGGAAACGGTGATTTCCGGCGGGCACAACGATTTGCCGCATATCAAAGAACGTTCCGATCCGGCAAAACACGAACGCATCATCAAAAGTTTTAAACTGCCCTTCGATGCCGAAGACGAAGGAATTAAAGGCGATGTGGGCATTGTGGTGGTTATGAGCATGTTGATTACCGGGTTCGACGCGCCTATCGAGCAAGTGATGTATCTGGATCGCGTGATTGTGGCGCACAACCTGCTGCAAGCCATCGCTCGCGTCAACCGCATTGGCGACGCCTTTAAAGAGAAGGGCTTTGTGGTGGATTATGTGGGCGTCGGGCATCATCTAAAAGAAGCCATCGATAGTTACGACGAACGGGAACAGAAAGAAATTTTGGAATCGCTGGGCTCGGAAGAAGAGGAACTCAACAATTTAATCGCCGCCCATCGGGAGATTATGGAGTTTCTCAAAAAACACGGATTGATCGATTTAACCGACCACGACGCCTTTTTCGACCTGTTTTACGATGAAGACATTCGCTTCGAGTACATTTTACTTTTCCGGAAATTGTCTAAAGCCATGAATCTGGTTTTTCCGCGCAAAGAGGCGCTGGATTTTTTCAAAGATTATCAGATGCTGACCGAGATCAACGCCCTGGCAGAGCGGCATTTTCGCGATCAACGCTTTAGCATGAAAGGGATTCCCGCCAAACTGCGTTTCATTACAGATGCGTATTTGAAATCCAAAGGCATCGAGCAGAAAGTGGCGCCCATTTCCATCATTGACGAAAATTTTGAGCAGGAGGTGGGCAAACGCAAGCGCACCAAAACCAGAGCAGCGGAAATTGAGCACGCCATTCGGCATCATATTGATCTGCACTTTGATGAAGATCCGGAATTGTACGCTTCCTTTGTCGAGGCGCTGGAACGTATTCTGGAAGAGTTCAAAAACAATTGGCAGCGCATTTACGAAGAACTGGAAAAACTGCGGCAAAAAATAAAAAACATGCCCAAACCGCCGGGCGGGTTGCATCGTAAAAAGCAGATGCCCTTTTTCCGAATTTTTGCCCGGGAAATTTACGGAAAGGTGCACGGGGAAGATAAGTTCACACCTAAGGAAGAGGATATTCTGATTGAGTTAACGCGTGAGGTATTCGACGCTATCAAAAGAGAACTGGAATTAACCGGTTTTTGGGAAAGTATTCCCGCCCGAAATCGCTTGAAGGCGGAGATTCAAAGCATATTGCTTTCAGAACGATTTAGCCGATTATCAGACATTTTTAAAAAACGGCATCAGATTATTTCCCGGGTGATGGAAACAGCAAAATCACTAAATGAAATAATTTTATATGCAGAGTGAGTAATGGATATTGATTATCAAATCAAGTTTTCTAAGCGCAGGACCATAACCATAACCGTAGAGCGCGACCGTACTATTGTGGTTAAGGCGCCAGCAGGAACCGAACCGCAAAAAATTGCCAAAATCATAGAATCGAAGAAATTGTGGCTGTACGAAAAATTAAAAAACGAACAGAAATATCCGGAGACTCAACAGATTAAAGAGTTCGTTTCCGGTGAAACGGTGTTGTATTTGGGTAAAAGATATCGCTTGCAAATAGAAAAAAGCAATGAGGAAAAAATCCGCTTTGCAGGAAAATTTATTGTAGCCGCTACTACAGCAGATAGAGCCAGCCAGGTGTTTAAGGATTGGTACAAAAAACAGGCATCAATTAAAATTCTGGAGCGAGTAAATTATTACGCCAGAAATTTAGGAGTGCAGTACAATCAGATTTTTATCTCTGATTTGAAATATCGTTGGGGTTCCTGCACGCCAAAAAACAATTTGAACTTTAACTGGCGACTTATTAAAGCGCCAATGTTTGTATTGGATTATGTGGTCGTCCATGAGCTAACGCATTTTTTAGAAAGTAACCACACTCCACATTTCTGGACGATTGTTGAAACTCAGGTGCCTGGCTTTCGGAAAGCAAGGCAATGGCTGAAAGAAAACGGAGTATTGTTGGAAAGTGAGTTTTAATATTATAACATAATAGAACTCTACACCTGACCAGCCCCGTTTCGGCGAATTTAAAAATTATGACGCCTATTATCGTTTTGTAAATTTTTAAAGTTTTAATTTTTAATGTCAGCGAGTAAGTGAAGTTTGACGTTACCCAAACAGCTCAGGGGAGAAGATGGAAAGAGAAAATAAGTTTCTAAAAAAATACCTTAAAGATTTTTTGGGCGATCAGATAACCGATTTTTGGAACGCCAAACCCGAACCGCGGGCGATTCGCGTTAACACGTTAAGAACAACAACGGATCAAATAAAAGAAAGATTGAAAGAGCTTGGCGTCAAATTTCGTCCCGTGCCCTTTAATCCGGACGGCTTGATCATTGACGAGGACCATCTTCCTTTAAGTCAAACGATTGATTTTTATCTCGGCAGATTTTATTACCAGGGAGTTTCTTCGCAGCTACCCGCTTTGGCGCTTAATCCGCAACCCGGCGATAAGGTGCTGGATATGACCGCCTCGCCCGGTTCCAAATCCACTCAAATAGCCGCCTTAATGCGGAACAAAGGATTTCTTGTTTTAAACGATGTTTCGATGAAGCGGCTGCAAGCGCTTAACACCAACATCCAGAAAGTGGGCGCCGTAAATTATGCGGTGTATCGCCAGCCGGGTGAACGAATCGGAAACATTCTTCCCGAGTATTTTGACAAAGTTCTTCTGGACGCGCCGTGCACTGCGTTGGGAATCATTCATTCTCATCCGGAAGTCTATTCCTGGCTGACCTATCGAAAGATGCAGAAAATTATCGAGAAGCAGCGCCAGCTTTTGGTTTCGGCTTTTAAGGCGCTTAAGGTGGGCGGCGAACTGGTTTATTCCACCTGCTCCATTGCTCCGGAAGAGAATGAAGAGTTGATTCAGTTTATGCTCGACCACTATCCGCTAAAAATCACGGAAATCGATCACGCTTTGCGCGAATCGTTTTTGCCCGGTTTAACGGAATACAACAACAAAGCCTATGTCCCGGAAATGACTAACGCCGTCAGAATTTTGCCCCATATCCACAATATGGAAGGATTTTTTGTGATCAAACTTCTGAAAACCGGAAGACGGCATTCTGGTCATAATAATTTTCAGACCTTTCAAACTTTGCCTGCCGATAGCCCCGAAATAAAGGATGATCTGCGCCAGATTTCCGAGCAGTGGGGAATACCCGCCGATTTGTGGCGCGATTACCGCTACATTAAAACGCGTAACAGGATATGGATGGTTAATACGCTGATTAAAAAGATACCGCAGGAGGGCTTTTTAAACGCCGGATTGTTGTTAGGCGAAAAACGTATTTCAGGCTGGAAGCTTCCGAACGACAGTATTCTGTTTTTCGGCAAACGGATTACCAAACGCCATCTCGGGTTAAACGAAGAGCAGTTAAGAGAACTTTTCCGGGTCGGCATGATTACGCTGCCCGAGGCGGAAGACGGTTATTTTGCCTTAAGCTGGAAGGGGGAGGCAATCGGCTCTTTGTATGTCAGCAATCGCCGGGCAAAAATCCGTCTGATGCACCGCTTTAATGTCATTCTGTAAAAAAGTGTGATTTCAACAACCCGCGATTTTTGCCAAAGATTCCGTTTCAGGGAAATGTAATATCTCTTTTCTTCCCTCCGACACGTTGGTTAGCATAAGCGAAAACTTCAAATTATTCCAAATTCCGTGTTCCGAATTCTCCGTTCCAAATTCATTCACAAGAGTAAGCCGTCTCCGATTATCAGCCGCAGAACGGCGATTTGTTTGAAAGACGCATTTTTTTCCGAATAAGTCAGACTGGTCATAATCGGTTAAATAATTCAACCCTTTGAATTTATTGACGAAAATAATCAGGTAAAGCAAACATGGAGTAAGTCTTTGTTAAAAAGGTTAAGAAGACTGAAAAGAAGCCGGCTCTGGAAGAAAAACGCCTTTTTCAGAGCCACGTTGTTAATTGTGATCAGCACTGTAATTGTCGCCTGGTTGATTTTTGTCGCGGAAAAGGGATCGAACAAAAATTTCAATTCGTTCTGGGACGGAGTCTGGTGGTTTTTTGTAACCGTCTCTACCGTTGGTTACGGAGACAAAGTACCGGGAACGCCGGTGGGGAAAATAATAGCCGTTTTTATGATGCTTTTCGGTGTGGCGATTCTTTCGGTGGTTACGGCGACCATTTCGTCAATTTTTGTAGCGCAAAAATTAAAAGAGGGTAAAGGTTTGCAAGAAATCAAATTTAAAGACCATTTGCTGCTTTGCGGATGGAACGGAAAATGCGATGAAATTCTGTCCATCCTTGAAAAGCAGCCGAAGGAATTTCCCGGGATTGTACTGATTAATCAGCTCCCGGAAGAGACCATTGTCGAACTATTAGCCCGCTACGAATCGTTAAATTTGCGGTTTGTGCGGGGCGATTTCACCAAAGAAAATGTCTTAATTCGGGCGGGGGGTAAAAGCGCGTGCATTGCCGTCATTGTTCCGGATGAGAGCGCGCCTCTGGCTAAAAAGGGCGATGAGCGCACCATTTTGACAACGTTGTCGTTAAAAACGTTAAATCCCAAAATCAGAGTCATCGTGCACATTCTGGATCGGGAAAATTACACGCATTTAAGTAAAGCCAAAGCGGATGAAATTGTTGTAAGCGACGCCTACACAAGCCATTTATTGGCGAATTATGTAGTTGCGCCGGGCGTGCCTTTGTTTTTGGATCGGGTATTTTCCGAAGACCCGGACGTTCGGTTGAATCAACATTCCGTTCCCGAAGAATTGATAGGCAAAACCTACGACGATTTAAAGGCATATTGTCAAAACAGAAATCCGCGGGACATTCTGCTGGGACTGGGCGAGATCAAAGAACCGTTTGATCTTTCCACTTTGATGAGCGCCGATTATTCGTATTTGGATGAATTTATCATGCGAAAATTTCAGGAAGCCGGTCTTGGTAAAAAAGAGGAGAATCGCATCAGAGTTCAACTGGCGCCGGAGGGTAATACCAAATTAAACAGTTCGCAT
This sequence comes from Calditrichota bacterium, assembly GCA_024278715.1. Lineage (GTDB taxonomy): Bacteria > Calditrichota > Calditrichia > Calditrichales > Calditrichaceae > Caldithrix. Next base: position 3,623 of record JAJRSN010000076.1, on the reverse strand, counting down.
TTTTATCTAATTTTAGAAAGAGCCGCCGATGAAAAAGCAAAAAGTTGATGAGTTTTTGCTCGAAAAGCTCGATTTTTTTAAAAAAGTTCGATTATTCAACGACTTAAGTGAAAAGCAGATTGAATGTCTGTTGAGCGCGATGGAGGTGGTGCGTTTTGACCCCAACGAATACGTGATGAAAGAAGGCATGGTTGGGGATAAGATGTTCATTTTAATCGAAGGGCAGGTCGAAATTTCCAAATCTTTAATTTTGCCCGAATGGCTGCCGGTTTACAATAAACAGGAAAAATCGCTGTTGTTTTTTTCGGATAAAGATTATCCCTTTTTCGGAGAAATGGTAATGCTGGGCGATACTTCCGAACGTTCAGCCAGTATTATTACTAAAACCCGTTGCACAATGGCAAGTATCACCAAAGAGGCTTTTGAAAAGGTGGTGAATCAGGATAACGAGTTGGGAATGCGGGTTTACAAAAACATGGCGTGCGAATTAGCCACTCGGCTGCGTCGGGCAAACCGGGATATTCTGAAATTAACAACCGCATTATCAATTGCCTTGGAAGGGTAATTAACTGTGATGATCATTGGAAGATACAAGTTTAAAAACGAAGTTCATTATTACAATTATGTGATGCATAAATTTTTTCGCAAAAATCCGCCGTTACCCACCCATATCTATCTGCAATTCGACGCAACTCCCGAAGAAGCTGTTGTGCTGAAAAAATTAGTCGCCTCTAACTGCCATTTCCCCGCAATTCTGAACGTACTGGCGCATGACGATAACGATGAAGTCCGCAACGCCGTTTATCAGTCAACTTACTGGCAGTTGGTGGGACGTTACCAGGATATTCTCGGATTTGGTAAAAGAGAGCGCAAAGCCTTTGCCAAAAATGAAGACAAACACAATATTTTTATTTTATTGATGTTCGAGGACGATCCCGAAGTTTTTAAAGAGGTTTTAAGCAATCCCGCCATTTCATTAACCATGCTCGTGCGCTTTATTCAGCTTTTGCGAAAACGCGGTAAAGGGCGGAGAGACGAACTCTTTTTAAGTTTGGCTAAACAGGCTTTGGCAAGGAAAAAAGATCAGATCATTAAACTGTCCATTCTTCAACGGCTTTTACGCGAACCGAAATCGCAAAAAAATGTGGACGCGATTCTGCCTTTTTTAGTAAGAGAAGAGTCGCTTTTAAAGAAAGCCCTGTTTAACGCCCTGCGAAAAATCGATCAGGATACCCTGAAACGAATCGTGCTTTCGGCGTTGAACGAAGAACATTTTGCCAGTTCGTTACAGCAGTTTAAAGCCATTTCCTTTTTGTTGGAGATCATGCAAAAACGGAGGGAAACCGACCATCTGAGATATTCGGACGATCCGCAGGTGTTTGTTCCCCACAACGAATATCTCTGGAAACTGTTGGTTCGTAAGCGTTACAATATAGTCAAGAATTGCGCCGAGGATTTGTCCGATTTTAACAATATTCTGCTTTTAACCTATTGCCACGTCGATCGCGATCCGCAGTTACGCACCATGGCGTCGAAAATTTTAGCAGTGGAAGATATTCTGGAATTGGCGAACGATACAACCACTCCGCGTAAAATATTTCAGAGAATTTTAAATATTCTTGAAAATCACTTCGACGAAGCGATTGTCAACAAAGTTCAGGAATCGTACCTGCAGGAGAGTCAGCGCTTGAAAGAAGCCTTAAAAGAAATGGAGCGAACGGTTGAGGCTTATTTTGACATTGTTTTTCAATCGTTGGGATACGATAAGATTAACGGCTATCGGACGGTTGTGGAAACCTTTGATTTTGCCCGCAAACAGCTTAAGAAATACGAGAGCCAGTTAGAAGCACGACTGAGCAGCGAACTCAATCAATTGGAAGATATTTCCGGCACCATTCAGGAGGTTTTTCAGGAGTGGATTGATACCATTTACTATGAGACAAGCGACAAGACGTTAAGAGAATTGGATTATGTTAAGCAAAGTCTGGAAGAAATTTTAAACCTGAAAGACCTGGGTCAATTTTCTTTACGTCCTGGCACGGCGGAAGATATTGAGTCGGGCATCCGAATTAGGGCGCATATTATTTGGCGGAGCGCAATCAGTATTTATCTGGGTCGAATCAAGGACCTTTCGGAGATGTTGCAGCGAAAGATTTTGAAATTAGCCAGAACGCAGTATCGCAATCATGAATTTATTAAGGATTTTAAGGAAGCTTTATTAGACCTGGAACGCGAATACCGCAGGGAAGTCGATTGTCCGAAGAGCGTTCCCTGCCGGAGATGTAACCGTCGCGGCTGCGCGGCTGAGCGTTTTTTGAGAGAGACCTATTTTTTAACAGAGCAGTTGCTGGACAATTTTGCGGATTTTTTTGTTGCGAGTCATAAAAGCGCGTCCTTGGAAAACCCGCATTCGGAAGCAGGGGTTCCTACCGTCAAGCCCAATTAGCCTTTTAATGATATTGAATTTTCGGGAAAATGGTATTCACGTATTAAGTAAAAACGGTTTGAGTTTCTGTTTTAATTCGGAATCGGAAGAATCAGTTTCGAATAAGTTTAAGATTACCGATTGAGTGGTTTTGTAAACAAGGTCAAAATACTCTTTATTGAGTTCAATCCCAACGGAATTTCGATGTAATCTTTGCGCAACCCGGATTGTGGTGCCGGAGCCCATAAACGGGTCCAGAACCCAGTCTCCTTCTTCGGTGAATAGTTTAATGAACCATTCCGGCAGTGCTTCCGGGAATACGGCGCTGTGATTCTTGTTAGAACATTCAGTTGCCATGTGCAAAACATTGGTCGGATAAGCCATTTCGCGACCTATCCAGTTCGAAATGTTTTTGCCGAATCCGCTGTTCACCTTCGATTCGTCCCGAATGCGATCTCTTTCGCTCAAACGTTTTAGTCTTGTTTTTGCCCAATCTCCCATCGGAACCATAACCGTTTCCTGAAACATTTTGAACTTCTTTTGTTTGTTAAATTGCAGTAATCTTTCCCATGCGTCTCTAAATCGATTGGGCCATTTACCGGGATAGGCGTTCTTTTTATGCCAGATAAATTCTTCGGTCCAAAGCCAGCCCTGTTCTCTCATCTTCATTATAAGTTCCAATACATAAGTATGGCGTTCGCCGTTAACAACCCGTTCTTTTATGTTCAAAATAAATGTGCCTGTCGGCTTAAGAACGCGTAGCAATTGTTCGGAAATAGGCAGGAACCATTCCACATAATCATCCGGGTGTATTCCCCCGTAAACTTTTTTCCTTGCGTCCGCATACGGAGGCGAAGTTACAATCAAATCAATCGAGTTGTCTTCCAATTTACGCAGCTCCTCGGAGCAGTCCCCAAGGATTAATTTTGATTTTATTTCCATTGCTTCCGATATCTATTTTGTTTTTTGAATGTTATTAAAATCCGTAGTTAAAATCAAGGATTGTTTTTACTTAAATAAGTTAGTTAATGTCTGCGGTTATAATGCGATTTAATTCAACCGCTTTTAAAAGAGCGTTGAGATTTGTGGTTTCCATCATAACTTCTAATGGTTTATTTCGTTTTAATTTTGTATTTTCCTTTTCGTAACCGCTTTTATGAAAATTCTTCGGAAAGGCGCCGCCGGTGCCCTTTAAGTT
>JAJRSN010000075.1 GCA_024278715.1 Calditrichota bacterium | reverse complement strand
AGAATGTAATCGTTTTGCGCTCGGCGGAACAGATAAATTCTCATCAACGGTCCGTTTTCCAGATCGAAATGGCTTTCAACTTCTTCCTGCAAACGCCGCCGGACCTGTTCTTCGTTTTTATCTTGCAGGTCTTCTTCTACAAAAAAGGCGGGCATGGCAGGATGAATGCGCTGAATGGGTTCGCCGTTCGGCAGATGAAAAGTTGTGCGCAATGAGGGATGACGATCGATCAGACTCTGAAAGGATTCCCTTAAAAGTTCTTTGTCAAAATCCGACCGGATGCGTACGGCGTAAGCCAGATTAAAGACGCTTCCGGGATTCATCGTGTGTTGGAAATACATGGCGCGCTGACCATGGGATAATTTAAATTCGACGATTTCGGTCTGTTTCTGTTTTTTATCGGAAAATTTAACGGAAGGCGCCTGGGGAACGCCGCCCTCTAATTGTTCCAGTATTTTATCGGTCAAATCGTTAATCGACGGTCCCTGTAACAGAGTGGTAATGGGAACATTGACGCCCAAATTGCTTTCGACCGTGTTTTTTAATTCGATAGCCATTAGCGAATCGACGCCAAATTGAGTTAAGGCGTGGGCGTGATTTATTTGCGAGGGCTGCACTTTAATTACCTTTGCCAGCACCTTGGTGAGATATTCCCGCACTAATTCAAACCGCTGCTGTGGATCCGCTGACAGGATGTCGCCGCGTTCAATGGATTTTGCTTCGGGGGAAGTTGAAATTCCGGCAGTCTTTTGAGGCAACAAATCCGAGAAGAAGGCTGGTATTTCTTTGATGTCTTTTTTGGTGAAAATGGCGTTCCAGTCGGCTTCGGTGAGAATCAGATTGCCCTTTTCGATCAAAAGGAGTTCTTTTAAAATTTCCCAGCGGGCAAAAGCGACTTTTTCGTCCGTCGGAATTCTACCGCCCAACTGAACATGCAAAGAAGGCAGTCCGCTTTGTTGCCGCCGGTAATGCAGAGATATCAAAAAGTTGTTTAAGGGAATAATCGGTTTGCCCGCGGAATCTCCGTTTAAAAGGGTAAACGGCACGGTTGACAACACAAAATCGAGTTCTTTGCTCTCGCAGCGGTCAAAAATGTAATTAATGATTTCGGTAACCCTGTTCAGGTTTTGAGCGTCCGGGTAATTGAGGGAAATGATGATTCCGTTAAGTTCCTCAAACAGTTCGGGAGTGATCCGCTCGACCGGATCGGCGTAAGCGGGAAGTTCCTTGCTCGCAGGCGCGGTTAAGAGCGGAATGACACGGATATTCTTTGCGCCCCGCTCATGCAGCCATCGAATCAAAGCCAGATTATTGGTGTCTAACTGTCCGACAACCAGATAAAAACCCTGATCTCTGAACAAGCCTACTTTTTGCTGTTCAACCTCTCTAACTTTCCGTTCTAAACTCAACACGTGTTTTTCGGGCGAATGGGCGGTGCGTAAATGCGTTAAAGCCATGCCGATTTGACGCAAGTCGAATATTTCGGGATTCAGAGGTTTGTAAATACCCTGCTGCACTTTTTCGTTTACTTCCTGCATTAATCTTTTTAGCAGTTTTGGCTGCTGCGCCGCAAGATGTTCCAGATCGATGGCAAAAAAAGCGATGTTGTGTCTTAAATTGTGATAGACGATGGACTGCTGAAAGGCGACATCGGGGTTTAATTCGATGAACCTGCCAAAGTCGCGTAAAAGCGCAAAGCTGTTGGTTAACTGTTCATTGCTCGCGGTGTTAACGATTATATCCACGCCTTCGTTGCCGGTAATCCTGAAAATTTCATCGATGAATCTGAGCGTTTTATTGCTGAATACTTGCGATACGCCCATACTCTTTAAAAACGGGATTTGATCTTCGTGTTTAACGGTGGCAAAGATTTCGGCTTCGGCATGTCTGGCGATTTGAATTAAGGCGAATCCGGTGGAATTATCCGCATTATGAATGAGTATTCGTTCTCCCTGACGGATTTGAGTTAAATAGCAAAGCGCATAATGAGCGGTCAGATAGTCGTAAGGCATGGAAGCCGCTTCTTCAAAACTCATCTTTTCGGGAACGGGCATAATGTACTCGGCGCGGGTGAGACCGTAGCGGCGTAATCCGCCGAAAATAACGCCCATGACTCTTTGTCCCGATTCAAATTTGTCGATTTTTTCGCCGGCGGATTTAACGATTCCCGCGAATTCCAAACCGATATCGGACCAGTTTGAATGTTGATTTTCCCGCACCAGATTTAGATCACGGCGGTTTAAACCGATAGCTTTAATTTCCACTTCCACTTCTTCGGGTCCCGCAGGCTGGCTCTGCTCGGAAAGAACCGGTATTTGGAAGAACAGATCGGATTTAAGAAGTGGCATTTGACGGACGAGCCGCTCGACATAAATTTTATCTCCGCGCAGAGCAATGCGTCGTTCGTTCAGAGGCGAGCTTAAAACAGGAAGCAATTGGCGAATATTCTCTTCAAGAACATCGATCTGCTTTACTTTATTAACGCCGCGCTGATCATGCCATAAGGCAAGATCGCTCAAAAACGCCTGAAAAGAATCGGGTGCCTCGGTCTGTCCGTTAATATTAATCGCACTGTGAGTGACCATCCAAAAGACGTCCGGTTTTTGTTTTAAATCGTTTAGCAGAAAAGACAGAACCTCTTCCCGTTGAATGGATTCAAGCGAATTCCAGAAATAAACGATTTCTGTATTATTCTCAATCAACTTTTCAAGAAGCGGTTTTGCTTCGGCGGGTTTTGCCGGATTCAAACGAACGGTTAAATCTTCGGAAATTGTATTTTCATCGGATGCAAAGATTCGGAAGCATTCGTAACCCTTTTGTTTTAACTGGCGGCAAAGCAGTTGAGCTCTGCTGCTGTGATCGTCAAAAATTAACCAGCGATTGGCAAGAGAACGAGGAGGCTGCCTTAGTAATTCATCATTTAGGGGCTTCCACAGGGTGGTGTAGGTGATGTTGGTTAAAGCCTCCTGAAGGGCAAATTGCTTTAAACGCAATTCTTCAACTGACATCAGGAGTCGTTCGTTTTCGTCACAGATGTAAAAATCGAATCCGATGTTTCCGTCCTGCGCCTGCGCCGATATATTATGCCGCAGGTAAATCCAGAATTCTGATTCGGGCGGTTGAATCAATTTAAGCGATTTTAATGATTTTAAATAGAACAGGTTTAAATTACCCGAAGATCGTAAAATACTGATTGCCATCAATCGGAAACAAAGATTAATAACCAGCGGATTGATGTGGTATTCGGACCAGCCGTTTGCGCGGATTTTGTTCAGGTTGACTTTTGCCAGAATCTCGTTACCGTCTGCCCATAATCCTTCTATAGCGGGCTGGATGGCGTTGATTTCAAGACTGTTTGAGGCGGTCGGAGCGGAAATGAGCGCTTCAATATTTTCCACGGGCTGCAATTCCTGAATCAATTGCGCCAGCGGTTTGGGAACGCTTTCTTCGATTCGTTCGGCGTTAATGATTGTGCCCAGACTGTGCATGGTCCAGTTTTGATTGGGCGATTGACTCCGCACCCGGCTGTAAGCCTGAAAATGCGCCTTTTGCGAAGAAACCGGCGTTAAACTGAACTGCAATTGCCGGTTTTGATTGTCTTCGAATGAAAAAAGATGTTTGAAAATAATGTCTTCTAAAATGACCTCGTCTTTGGAAAAAATTTGTTGTGAGGCGGCGATAGCCATTTCCAGATAAGCAGCCTCGGGAACAAACATTCTCGCCATCATGCGATTGGGGCTCAGCGAAGAGATGTAATCAGAACGCAATTGAATTGTCCAGTTGGTATGCGAAGGAAACAGCGGCGAACTGTGAACCTCGCCGAGCAGCGGATGGGTTTTACGTTTCTTCGATTTGGTTTTCGCTGATTGAGGTTCGGCTCCCAGTACGTCTGTAATCCAATATCTTTGCCGTTGAAAAGGGTAATGCGGCAGATCGACGATTTTGCCCTGTTTTGAGTAGAGTCTCGACCAGTCAACCGGATAACCCGCGGTGTAAAGCGCGGCAAAGGTGAGCAGCATTCTGCGGCGCTCCGGCTCTTTGCGTCGTAGCGAGGGCAGTATATGAACCTCTTTTGATTTGGCGGTCATGTTTTGTTTGATGTAATTGCGTAAAACCGGATGGGGACCGATTTCGATAAAAATGTTAAAATTCTGATCCAATAAATGATCGATTGCTTGCGAAAAATGAACGTATTCCCGCACGTTGCGCGCCCAGTATTCCGCGTTGTAATCGCCTTCTTCCGCTAACTTGCCGGTAACCGACGATACAATGGGAATCTGCATTTGATGGGTGAGAATGCCTTCCAGCGATTCGATAAGTTCCTGTTTGTAATTATCCATGATCGGGCTGTGAAAGGCGTAATTAACCGGTAATTTTTTGCGGAACACGTCTTTTTCTTTAAGCTGTTCGAACACGGCGTCAATGGCGGCTTCGTCGCCGGAAATAACAGTTGATGTGACGCTGTTGTGAGCGCCCACGGAAAGACGGTCGGAATAAGGTTCGACTAATTTTTGCACTTCTTCCGGCGGTAAATCGATGGCAGCCATTTTGCCCTTACCGGTAGCTTGCTGCATTAAACGGCTGCGATGGTAAATTACTTTGATCGCGGTGTCCAGACTTAAAATACCCGAGAGATGAGCGGCGGCAATTTCTCCGACGCTGTGTCCCACAACGGCGTCGGGAACAATGCCCCATGTTCGCCACAGCGCGGAAAGAGCGACCTGTATGGCAAATAACGCCGGCTGGGCGATTTCGGTTTGATCGAGACGCGAATGTTCTTCGTCTGCCAGTAATTCATCGGTTAACGTCCAGTTTGCATATTCCTGCAATAACAGTGAAATGCGTTCAATGGTAGCGCGGAATACGGGTTCGCTTTGGTAGAGCTCCCGACCCATAGCCCACCATTGAGGTCCCTGCCCGGAAAACACAAAAGCGACTTTAGACTGTACATTGGGATTAATAATGCCGGAAACAACCGAAGGATTTTCTTTTCCTTCGATAAAATCCTGAATATTTTTACGAATTTCATCCTTTGATTCGGCGATTACCGCCAGGCGCATATCGTGGTGCGTGCGTTTTAACGAAGCCGTGTAAAGAACGTCGTATAACGATGTCGGGTTGTTTTCGATTTGGTGATGAATAAAATGCCCCGCCGCACGAGCGTAATCTTTTAAGGCAGAATCGCTTTTTGCCGAAAGCGGCAAAACAAACGCTTTTCCCTTAATTTGATCGCCGCGCTCGGGAGAGACGGAAAGTTGCTCCGGCGCTTCTTCTAAAATTACATGGGCGTTGGTACCGCCAAAGCCAAAGGCGCTGACCCCGGCAAAACGTTTTCGTTCGCCGCGCTTCCAGGGAATGTTTTCCGAAGCGATTTTAATGGGAACGTCGTCGAGTTTTATGTGCGGATTTAGCTCCTTAAAATGCAGGTGAGCGGGAATTTCTTCGTTGTACAAAGCCAGTACGGTTTTAATCAGTCCGGCAATTCCCGCGGCGGATTCCAGATGCCCGATGTTTGTTTTTACGGAGCCGAGATAGAGAAGGCTGTCTTTTCTTCGTTCCTGAAGCAGAACCCGTTTAACGGATTCGACTTCAATGGGATCGCCCAACGGAGTTCCGGTACCGTGGGTTTCGATGTATTGAATCTGGTCGGGCTCCACGTTGGCGTTTTGCAGAGCCTGTCGGATTACATTTTGTTGTGCCACGCCGTTGGGAGCGGTGATGCCGTTGCTCTTGCCGTCCTGATTAACCGCCGAACCGCGAATTACAGCCAATACGCGGTCGCCGTCCTTAACGGCATCGGAAAGACGCTTCAGCACCACAATACCGGCGCCTTCTCCGCGTCCGTATCCGTCGGCGTCGGCGTCAAATGTCTTGCAGCGACCGTCGGATGAGAGCATGTGCGCCTGAGAAAAGGTAATAGAAAGTTCGGGCGTGAGTATCAGGTTAACTCCGCCTGCCACCGCCATGTCGCAATCGCCGTTCAAAAGGCTTCGGCTGGCTTCATGAACAGCCACCAGTGAAGAGGAACAGGCTGTATCCAGCGCCATGCTCGGTCCCTGAAAATCAAACAGATAAGATATCCTGTTTGCGGCAATGCTAAAGGCGTTTCCCGTGCCCGAGTAAGGATCGATTTTTTCTAATTGCAACTGAGGCAGACGAGAGTAATCGTTGGAACTTATTCCGACAAAAACGCCGGTTTTGGTTCCCATAAACTTTTCTGCGGGAAGTCCGGCATGTTCCAGAGCCTCCCAGGTTACTTCTAACAATAACCGCTGCTGCGGATCGATTTGCACCGCTTCCCGCGGAGAAATCCCGAAAAACTGTGCATCAAATAAATCAACATTATCAACAAATCCCGCGGACTTTGTAACTATTTTACCGGGCGTTCCGGGCTCGGGATGGTAAAATTCGTCTTTATCCCAGCGGTCGGGGGGTACTTCGCTGATGCCGTCCGCTTTATTTTTAAGCAGTTTCCAAAATTCCTGAATGCCGTGCGCTTTGGGGAAGCGGGCAGCCATTCCGATAACGGCGATGGGTTCTTCGTGTTGTACTTTGGGTGGCTGCTTAATCCATCGTTCCTGAGTCGAAATACCTTCGGTGGCTAAATAACGGGCTAATTCTTCGATAGTGGGGTAATCCCAGATTAAAGTAGGCGGAAGAGATCTGTCAAGATAATCTTCCAGATCACCCGCTAAACCGACAGCCTGCGCGGAATCGAGCCCAAAGCTGATGAACGGTTTGCGGACATCTACCTGAGACTTGGGAATATTGAGCGTTTCGGCGATCTGGGTAACGAGCCACGATTCGATGGCTAATTCCTGATCGGTTTTGCCTTTGACTTTTACCGGTTTTGTTTCGTCTGTTTCTTCGATTGAAGGCTGCGATTCGGTAGTATCTTGCGGTAATTCCCCCACCGAACTTTGCGCGCGCCATTCAGCCACTACATGCAGCGTGCCTTTTAAGAATTCTTCTTTGGTTGCGCGGCGCTGAATTTTACCGCTGGATGTTTTATTGATGGTTCTGGCTTTAATCAGAACCACCGCCATAACCTGCAAATCGTGATTAGCGACAATCGCCTGCCGGATGGCGTCAATCATTTCGTTAAAATCCGCGTTTTTGCTGTGCCTCACCTCGGCGACAACAACCAACTCTTCCTGCCTGTTTTGTTCGACAGTAAAAGCAGCCGAACATCCGGCGCGGAGCCCGGGATGCGAAGACTCAACCGTTAATTCGATATCCTGAGGATAGTGGTTGGCGCCGCGAATAATAATCAAATCTTTTACGCGTCCGGTGACAAACAATCTGCCGTCTTTGATAAAACCGAGATCGCCGGTGCGCAAAAACGGTCCTTCTTTGGTATCTGCCAGATAATTATGAAAAGTTTCTTTTGTCTCTTCCTCGCGTTCGTAGTAACCGCGGGAAACGGAGGGACCTTTTACCCAGATTTCACCGATTTCGCCGGGTTTGCATTCTAAAAAGGTGTCCGGATTTACGATCGCCATTCTTTGTGAGGGATGATTATATCCGCAGCTCACAATTGTCTGAGAGTTCGGATCTTCGGGGGGTGTTTCCAGAATTTTGTTCTTTTTTAAAGCGTATTTGTCAACGTGAATGTAAATGGGTCCTTCATTCCTTTTGGACCCGGTGACCATTAGAGTTGCTTCCGCCAAACCATAAGCAGGGAAAAAGGCTTCCTTTTTAAAGCCGACTTTGCTGAAAATTTCCGAGAACCGATCGATCGTTCCCGGACGCACCGGCTCAGCGCCGCTCAAAGCTACCACCCAATTACTTAAATCGAGATGCTTAATCCGTTCGGGCGTGGCTTTTTTGATGCAAAGTTCGTAAGCAAAATTGGGAGCTGCGGTGCCTATTATTTTATCTTTGGAAATATTGTTTAAAGCGTCGAGCCAGCGCAGAGGTCTCTGCAGAAAAGCAATGGGAGACATTAACGTGCTGGGAACCTCTCCGTACAGGGGCTGTAAAACACTGCCTATTAAACCCATGTCGTGATAAATAGGGATCCAGAAAACGCCTTCGGAATTTGTATGGTAATCCATGACGTCGTAAATGATTCTGGAATTAGCCAGCAGATTTCCGTGGGTTAAAATTACGCCCTTCGGATCGCCGGTTGAGCCGGAGGTGTATTGCAAAAAGGCTATGGTGTCTTCGGAAACAGCCGGTTCTTTCCATTCCTGCGAAAGGCTGCCGGGAATGTTGTCGCTCGAAATCCATTCCAGATCGCCCAGAGCTCTCGATTCGGCGACAGCGCCTTTGGAACTGCCGAAGTATTGCATTGTAGTGCGGAACTTGCGCAGGAAGGGCATTTTGCCGAGCGTGTTGCCCAGCCGATTCCCCAGACGCATCATCCGCACCATGTACAAAATGGAATCTGTAGTCAAGGCAATGGTGGTTTTTGAATCGTTCACGATTGCCTGTAATCGGGGTAAAGAACGATTCAGACGGTTGGGGTCAGGCGGGTAGGCGGGAACGGCAATCACATCCGCGTACAGACAGCCGAAAAATCCAACAATGTAATCCAATCCGGGAGGATAAAGCAATAAAGCCCTGTTACCCTTAAGCCCTTTACTCTGAAGCAGGGCTGCCAGCGCCCGCGCCCGTGAGTCTAATTCGCCGTAAGTCATTTCAATGGACTTGTTGTCATCTTTAAGATAAGTATAAGCCCGCTGATCCGGTTTGGTCTTTGCCCGCCATCGTAATAATTCAACCAAAGTGGATATATCCGGATTTATGCGTGAATCGTCTTTAATTTCGCTCATAAGCCTGATTACTCTTTCTTTAATTTTTTCAAATTTTTCAATCTGCTAAAATTATCAAATTTTTTGTATTACCAATCATTGTTTATGTCACAAACTTGTCATTTAAAAAACAAATAACCGTTAAACCCGGGTTAAATTCAGGTTAAACAAGGGCAAAAAAGGATATCCCGCAAGATTAAAGGACTAAACTTTAAGAATTACTGTATTCTCCGGCAGCCGTTTGCCGCAAAGTACGGCGACAAATTCCGGACGAACGGCTGAACCGCGATAGATTTCGATAATTCAAAGCAGAATAAATTTTCCCGGGCTTAAATCCTTTTCGGAATAATAAATGTGATTCATAATGAACCGGCGTCTCCTGGTTAAATGTTTTTGAAATTTTTAACGATCTCTTTTTTAACTTTTACTCCGCTCCGATATTTTGTCAGGTTCGAGCGTCGGCAATATGGTTGACAGTAAAATTATTTATCGGCTCATTTTGAATAACATCAACCGTAATTTTTACAAATTAAGGGCGCCGGATGTTCGGGTATCCGCTTCCGAGCCGATTTTCGTAAATTCCGTAGGGTGTTTGTCGGAAGCGGCTGACGACCATTATTTACAACACAATGCCCGATTTCCGGCTTTAAAAATATTTTGAAATCAGTTGAGTTTATTTGCGCTGAATGGTAAATCGGGAGAATCGACAGAAGTTGCCGCCGCAATTTCATTAATACTCGGACAACGCCGCCGAAGAACGCCGAGGCGAAGATAACAAAGCGTTCCTGCCCGGGCAAAACGGATGTTGAATTTTCGGAAGTTTTAAAATCACGGGAAACAAAAATAACCCGCCGCCGGAGTAGCTGAGATAAAAGATAATCGCCTATGGGCGCATCCGAATTATTTGATTTGAAATGTAAAAACAGCGGCAAGTTTCCCTCCTTGAAATTAAAACCTCCACTTTTTGATCGGAAAAGATTAAAAATGCTATCGTCTTTGACGAACAATCCGACATTACCACAATACTATTTAACAAGACTGATTAAGGTCTATTGTGATTTATGTCACCTCAAAACTTCAGACCGGAAATCGTCGGTCTTACGTCCAAAGGGGAATGAAAAGCCGGAAACGTAAAGGTATTTGTCTTCTTAAACCTACCTGTAATAAAATCGAACGATTTTTACCGGATATTAATTCCGGACAAACGCTGCGCCGGCGCGTTGAAAAATCGTAAGCAAACCGCAGTAATAATCGGCGATTAAGACCGCCGTTTTTCAATTTGTTGCAGTAGTCGGAACATTACTTTATTGATTGCGTCGAATTTAGCCGGCGAAGATAAAATTTCCCGTTCGCTCTGCACATAACGGCTGTTGTCCAATTCGTGGCGACCGTGTGCGATCAGCGCTTTGGCGGTTTCGGGTGTGGCTTCCAAATGAAACTGCAAACCGATTATTCGATTTTCCAGAATGAATCCCTGATTTTTACACGCCTCGCTCGAAGCAATCAAAGCGGAATTTTGGGGAAGCTCAAACGTATCTCCGTGCCAGTGGAAGACCTCCAATTCTGCGGGAAACACGTCTTTTAAAATGGTGTTATTAATAGCGGAACTCGAGTAAATCGGAAACCATCCGATTTCACGATATTTGTTTTTTTCTATTTTTGCTCCCAGAACGTGTGCGATAAGCTGCGCACCCAGACATATCCCAAGCGCAACTTTGTCCGATTCGATAACTTCGGAAATAAACAGCTTTTCTTCTTTTAACCACGGGTATTTTTGTTCGTCAAAGATGCTCATCGGACCGCCCATGACTATTAGGCAGTCAATTTGTCCGGGCAAGGGGAGCGGCTCCCCGCGGTAAAGATGCGTGTAACTCAGTTGATGATTTGGCTGCAGGAATGCGGAAATACAGCCGGGTCCTTCAAAAGGAACGTGTTGAATAAAATGAACGCGCATGAGCTTCATCCTTTTTTCTTTTTACTCTCTGCAAGCGACGGAATATCCTTATGATCAGGAATTTTCTTTGGAAATTTCGTTATTCTTATTCAATAATTTTAGGCGGAAGTTTAACTATCTGAAACCAGTATTGAGCAATGGTTTTCATAACTTCGATCAATCCGTCAAAAGTAACCGGTTTGGTGATGTAGCCAGCCACACCGAGATCGTAAGTCCGAAAGATGTCTTCTTCCGCTTTGGAGGTGGTCAGAACGATAACCGGAATACGACGTAATTTGGGATCGGTTTTTATTTCCTGAAGAGCTTCGCGTCCGTCTTTGCGCGGCATGTTTAAATCGAGTAAAATCAAATCCGGAAACGGAGCTTGTTCGGGGTTCGCATAATCTCCCTGATGTTTTAAGTAATCAAGCAGCTGAACGCCGTCTTCCACAAAATACAATTCGTTTAAAAGATGACCCTCTTCCATCGCCTCCCGCACCAGGAGACGATCGTCCGGATCGTCTTCAGCCATTAACAAGATAATGGGTTCGGCGCCGGAATTCATGATAAATCCCTCACTTTTGTCTGACTTTTGGGTAGAGTTACAATGAATGTGGATCCTTCGTTTGTGGCTTTATGAAGGATAATATTGCCGCCGTGACGTTCCAGAATCCGACGGCAAATTGCAAGACCCATTCCGAAGCCTTCGTATTCTTCACGCGAATGAAGACGTTGAAAGGGCTTAAAGATACGTTCGGCATATTGGAGATCGATGCCGATGCCGTTGTCTT
>JAJRSN010000074.1 GCA_024278715.1 Calditrichota bacterium | reverse complement strand
CGGCTTGAATGGATGGCAAGCACAAGCAAAACATTGGAAGATCAACCCGATCAAAGATATTTTAACAGCTATTACGATCCTAAAAACGGTTTTGGCATAAAGGACAATACGCCGCCTTCGAGATATTTCAGCAAACTTGAAGAAAGCAAAACACAGTTATCGATAAATCTTAAGACGCCGTTCAGCCAATGGTCGGGATTAAAGGGTTACATCAAAATGGGCGGTTTTTATCTGGATAAAAGACGTGATTATTCGGAACGTCTGTTCAAGATGGTTGATCAGCAGGGATTTAATTATAACGGCGATCCCAATTCGATTCTGGCAAATGATAATATCGGAATTGTGGACACGATTGTAACGGAGATCAGAGGCGTTAAGTACAGGAGTCTTGATTGGGGAGTTGTGGTTCAGGAAACAAAACTGCCGGCAAACAATTACTTTGCGGATCAAAAGATCAGCTCTTCGTATTTGATGTTTGAACTACCCATATTCTCATCGCTGCGATTTATCGGCGGCGTGCGTTATGAATCGACCGATATGGGTTTGGGAAGTCAGGACACGACCATAGAAAGAGCCGTTATCAAAACGCGTGATTTTTTGCCGTCGGTGAATTTTGTGTATTCGGTTGTTCGTAACATGAATTTGCGGATTTCGCTCAGCAGAACTCTGGCGCGCCCGACATTCAGAGAAATCGGACCGTTTGCAACCTTCGATTTTATGGGCGGCGATGTGTATATCGGAAACCAGTTTTTGCAAAGAACGCTGATCGAGAATGTTGATTTGCGTTGGGAATGGTTTTCAAGACCCGGAGAAATATACGCGGTAAGCGCTTTCTACAAGAAGTTTAAAAATCCCATCGAACGCGTTTTTAACACATTTGGCGAGAATACATGGAAAAATGTTAATTATGCAACTGCCTACGGAATGGAGTTTGAATTCAGGAAACAGTTGGATGTGATTAACAGGAGATTGAATAATTTTATGTTCGGTTCCAATCTGGCTCTCATTAAATCGAATGTACAGATTGATAAAGAGGAGTTGGATTTAATCTGGGACTTGAGGTCTAACGCATCACCTACCAGACCCTTTCAGGGACAATCGTCTTATTTGATCAATTTGAATTTAACGTACAACAATCCCGGTTTGGGGTTAGCATCCACGGTTTACTATAACATTTTCGGAAAACGGCTGGATAAAGTGAGTTATGCCGGAACGCCGGATGTATATGAAGCTCCGGCGGGAGTTTTGAATTTTACTTTGGAATACCAGGTAATGCAGCATTTTGCGCTGAAAGTGGGGGTGAAAAATCTTTTGAACCCTTATCTGAAAAAGTATCAGGAATTTCAGGGTAAAAAGTACATCTATTCGCAATATAAACGCGGACGCACTATTTCGGTTGGTTTAAATTACAAGTTATAATTATAAAATTCTTGGTAAAAGATTTTAAGCTCCGTCATTTTATGTCGGGGCTTTTTTGTTGTCCTGAATGCGGAGCAATCCGGAGAGTAGAATTGAAAAGACAAGAGGTTCTCGTCGTCCGATCCGATGGAGAAACAACGAATAGGTAAGGGCGTTACCGGCAAAGGAGGGGGTTGTTGGTTGTTTTGAGTACAGGTCAAATGAACTAATAGGTAATATTTTAGAATTGACACTTTTAAACATCCCTTATTGTTTCGATAACTTCAAAAATCAATTTTCAGTTTGCCTGAGAGATAAAAAAATGTTATGTTTCCTGTAGGAAACATAAAACAGTAGTTTTGTGGACTTAGGGGAAACAAAAAAGATGAAAGAGATTCTAAAAAGCTTAATAATTAGATTTCAGGAAAATGGGCTGCCGCAAGACCTTGCGCAAAGGGATGTGAATTTAGCGCCTTTTTTGGAAACCAATAATGCTGTGGTTATCTCCGGGCCGCGAAGAGCAGGCAAAACCTATTTAATGTTCCAGATTATGGCTGAGCTAAATCATCCGTTAACCGAAATCATCTACATTAATTTTGAAGACAATGTTTTGGTTGATTTTACGCCAAAAAATTTTGAGGATATTCTGACCGCCTACAAAGAATTGTTTCCCGAAAAACGTCCCGTTCTTTTTCTTGATGAAATCCACAATGTACCCAAATGGGAGTTGTTTGTTCGCAAACTTGTGGATACCCGGCACAAGGTGTTTGTCACGGGATCGAATGCCCAATTATTGAGTAAAGAATACGCAACTCGATTGGGCGGTCGTTATCTTGAAGCGCAGATTTTCCCGCTCAATTTTAAAGAATTCTTAAAATTCAAGAATTTTGAATATGATCAGAATATTCTCTATTCCGATCGTCGTTTTCAGGTTTTGTCGTTATTTGAAGAGTATGTGAATTTAGGCGGCTTCCCTGAAGTGACCCTGACTCAAAATCCGGTTTTAAAAGAAAAATTAATCGATTCCTATTTCAAAACCGCTTTTTTCCGCGACATTGTTGATCGTTTTAAAATAAAAGACGAAACCTTGTTTGAAATAATTCTGAAAAAAACAGCGGAGAATGTGGGTCAACCCTTTAGTTACCGATCCATTCAGAACAAGTTGCAGCCTTTAGGTTATCGAGTGAGTTCAAAAACGATCATTAAATATTACGATTATGCTGTCAAAGGATTTTTGTTAATTCCTTCTTTTCTTAAGCGCGAATCGATGGTGCAAAGAGAAAAGGAGCGAAAAGTTTATTTTATTGATAATGGTTACCTGCAAACTTTTTTCATCACCGCGAATATGAGTAAAAAGTTGGAAAATGCTGTTGCTGTCAATCTGTTTTCAAATGGTAAATCTCTGTTTTATTTTCGGAATACAATGGAAATTGATTTCGTGCTCCGGGAATCTGTGCCTGTTCAGGTTTCCTACCATTTGTCGGAACCTGCCACATTAAAACGGGAAGTTAACAGCCTCGTCAAGTATCTTGATTACGTCGGTGCAGATGTTGGTTACATATTAACCTGGAATGACAGCAATACGATTGAGCAAGGGGGTAAGACTGTTAAGATTTTACCGTGCTGGTATTTTCTGCTTAACATTGATCAGTTTTTAAAGTCATAAATGAATCATGCAGATTATCCCTATAACTTAATTGAACAGACAAAAAGAAACTTTTGAAAGAATTATGAAGATTGTCATTCCGGCGTCCTTCTGATGGCGGACAGGTTTTTGTTTGTCCTACAGGCAGAGTAATCCATGGAGTTGAGTTTAATAAACAAGACACTCCCGTCACCCAATCCGATGGGAAGACAACGAATATGCAAGGGCGTCACCGGCAACGGCGAGGTTTGTTGGTTATTTTGAGTACAGGTCAAATGAACTAATAGATAATTTGTAAAAAGCGAAACGGGTGAATTCTTTTCGAATTCATTGTCAATTTCATTTTCCGAAGAATTGATCATTCTTTTGTTTTAATATTCCAAGTAAACAGTCCGTTAAATTAATCACTGCTTATCTTGTAACAATTGCCAAACGTTGCTCGAATCGAATTCTAATTCATTCATAATCACCGTTTAACACAACCAATCTATGTTTTAGCTGAATTTAGAAAACCAAGTGTCATATTAATCAAAGGAGAATTCTTATGAAGTTTTATACTTCACAATTTTCGTTGTTAATAATTTTAATCATTTTGTCAATTTCCATCGGATATGCGGGTGATGAATTTTTTGAACGCATGGATTACAAGGGCGCGTTCGGAGCGACGAATTGGGCGGCTGGCTGGACGGCGTTGTATCATTACGGAATTATGGCGGAACCTGTGCAGGGTTCTACTGACGTAACCGTAACCGACGATGATATTAAACCTGGCGAAACGGTTTACTGGACGGCGGACAAGGTTTATCATTTAAACGGTCGTGTTTTTGTTGACGACGGAGCTGTTTTGCACATCGAGGCAGGCACGGTAATAAAGGGGATGCCGGGTTCGGGCGAGAATGCGAGCGCGTTAATTATTGCCCGCGGCGGAAAGATTTATGCCGAAGGCACTGCTGATCGTCCGATAATTTTTACCGCTGAATCGGATGATATCACCAATCCTGTTGATATCAGTTATGATACCAAGGGATTGTGGGGCGGAGTGATAATTTTGGGTAAGGCAAAGATTAACCGTCCCGCAGGAGAGCACAATATAGAGGGCATTCCCAGCACCGAGTCACGCGGCTTGTACGGCGGCAGCGACGACGACGATAATTCCGGTGTATTTCGTTATGTATCGATTCGTCACGGCGGAGCCGAGATAGGCGAGGGCAACGAGATTAACGGATTGACCTTAGGCGGCGTTGGACGCGGCACGACGATAGATCACGTTGAAGTTTTTGCCAACAAGGATGACGGATTTGAGTGGTTTGGCGGAACAGTAAACGCCAAGAACTTAATTGCGGCATATTGCGCGGACGACGGATTTGATATGGATGAAGGTTATCGCGGCAAGTTGCAGTTTTTGTTTGTGATACAGCATCCTGATTTTGGGAATCGCTGCGGTGAGCATGACGGTGCGCCGAAATCGAGTGTGACGAGCGAGCCTAAGGCTTATGCGGTTATTTACAACGCCACCTATTTGGGATCGGGTAAAGAATCGGGTAATCCGGATCAGGACGAATTGTTCAAGATACGCGAGAACTGGGGCGGAGAATACGCAAACAGTATATTCGGAGATTACAACGGTTATGGTCTTGACATTGAGGACAAATATTCGCCGACCGACAGTAAAGATCGTTT
>JAJRSN010000073.1 GCA_024278715.1 Calditrichota bacterium | reverse complement strand
CCGTGCACAGCCCCGTTTATGGGCGGCGCGCTGGGATTTGCCTTAACGCAACCGGCATGGATTTCGCTCGTAATTTTTACCTTTTTAGGACTTGGAATGGCGTTCCCTTTTGCTCTTATCACTTCCGTTCCCGCTTTGTTGAAATTCGTTCCCAAACCCGGTCGGTGGATGGAATCTTTAAAACAATTCATGGGCTTTTTACTAATCGCTACGGTTATCTGGCTGTTGTGGGTTTTAAGTCAGCAGGTCGGTTCTTTGGTAGTTACTATTGTATTGCTAAACCTCATGTTTACCGCCATGGCAGCCTGGGTTTACGGACGTTGGGGAAATCTCGCCATGCCTCAAAAAACGCGCGTCGCGGCGTGGGCATTGGCGTTGATTATTCT
The DNA here is from genome assembly GCA_024278715.1 of Calditrichota bacterium. Classification (GTDB taxonomy): domain Bacteria; phylum Calditrichota; class Calditrichia; order Calditrichales; family Calditrichaceae; genus Caldithrix. The sequence goes on along the minus strand of JAJRSN010000073.1, from coordinate 14,861 downwards.
GTTGTTCAGCAACGGTTACACGCTTGTCAAATACAAGCAGTTCAATACCAATCCGTCCGAATCGGTTAGCGCGGAAGGTATTGACTGGCAGCCTTATTCGGATGAACTTTTGAACCGATTGCTAAAAGAAGGAAATCCGGTGTTTATCGATTTTACCGCGAAATGGTGCGTTTCCTGTCAGGTTAACGAACAGATTGCTCTTTCTCCACAGAAGGTGGTGCAAAAATTCAAGGAGTTGGGAATAATCCCTCTAAAGGCTGACTGGACCAAACGCGATCCGGAAATAACCCGGGCGCTGGCTCGTTACGGACGAATGAGCGTTCCGCTTTATGTTCTTTACTCAGGCAAAAAAGGAGAAGACCCGAAAATTTTACCGGAAATCCTTACGCCGGGAATAGTGTTGGAGGCTCTGGAGTCCGTAAGATAAATAGTCGTTCTTAATAAAAGTGATTTCGCGGGACGATTATTAATCGTCGGCTACAGCCTCGGAGCGGGTGAATTACCGACGCCGTTAGCCGGAAAATCATTTCTTTTTGATGACAATTAACGAGAGATCGTCTTTTAAATATTGCTGATCCGAAAAACCGCTTACCTCTTTTAAAATGCGTTCCGCAATCTTGTTTGCCGTTAGCGACCGGTTCTCTTTAAGCGTTTGCATCAAGCGTTCTTCGCCGAATTGTTCTCCGTTGTCGTTAAACGCTTCGGTTAAACCGTCCGAATAGGCTATAAAAATGTCCGTGGGGTTCAGCCGAACGGACTGAACCGAATAGGAGTTTTCCGGTCTCAGTCCGATAGCCAGTCCGCCTTTGTTCAGGGAAACAATTCCCGATTTTGTGACCAAAAGCGGCGGAAGATGCCCGGCGTTCAGAATTTGTATTTGCGGATTATCGAGGGGTAAACGGATCAAAAGCAGCGATGCAAAAGATTGCCGGGGAATGGTGTGGTAGAATTTGGTATTAAGAACATCCATCATATTCCCGAAGGGGGTATCGCGGGCAAAAGCGTGGATGAATCCCTTAAGCTTGGACATTAATAACGCGGCTGACAGTCCCTTTCCCGAAATATCGGCAAGCGCTATTATGTGTGATTGATCGGGCAGGGCAATACAATCGACCAGGTCGCCGCCTACTTCGTTAACAGGCTGACAAAAAAGATACGTATCAAATCCGGAAATTTTCGGCTGCGCTTCCGGACTGAGCGCGCTTTGAATAGCCCGGGCTGCAAGGATTTCATTGCGGATTAATAATTTGTCTTTTAATTCCAATAAAAGTAAAAACAGGAGCAGAATTCCCGCCAGAAAACGCGATTGCAAATGATACGAATACTTTTGATATGTAAAAGAGACATCGGCTTGGAAAAGAAAAATAATAGCCAGCAAAAAGATGATTCTGCGCGTACTTTGCAGTTTTAAGTACAATGCTTTTAATATCAAAAAGTTAAAGACAAAGAAACGGCGTAGAAAAAACATTTTCTGTAATTTTTTCTTTTGTGCCTCGCTTAAATAGAATTTCTTGATTTCCCTGTATTCGCGTTTAAACGAATTGAAAAATTTTTCTTTCTTTGAATCGGAGTCCAAGTTTTTATCTCCTTTTTGTAATCAAGCGATCATATCTCCCCTTACGTAAAAAATAAATCAAAGATTCCTTAACTTAAATCGAAAAGAGTATTTCTTTTTGTCGCAATGCGTGACGAGTAAAATTAAAGATTAAAGTCCTTACAAGATTAAAGCGAAAATTTAAACTCAACCTGTAACTTGGTACCACTGCCGATTAACGCTTATACCCTTAATGCTTAACGAGAAAGCCAGTAACCAGTATCTATCACCCGCTTAACTCTTATACGATTAACGCTTAACGAGAAGTAACAAGTGACAAGTGACGAGTAACCAAAAACCAGTGATCATCAACCTGCAACTTGCAGCCAGTAAACCTAAATCATAAATCGTCAATCATAAATCCGAATTCCGAATTCCAGACGGTTTTATTGCGGAAAACTGGACGGATAAAAATAGAGAAAAAGCGCCTGACTGCCGGATTTTTCGCTTAAGGTGAAATAACCGTCTTCATCTGCGGAAAAACATATAGCTTCGCCCTGCGGTTCTTCGTTGTAGGATAGAAAGGAAGGAAAATTTTGCATGGACTCCGAAACCGATTTTTGATCCGGACGCTGCCAGTAGAATATCTGCAGATAATTTTTGAGAAGAATATTTTTTCCCGAAGGGGAAATATCGCCCCCTGTGACCTGAGTGATCGGGAGACGGATCAGAAATTTTGCTTCCGTGATCCGGGAAGTGTTTTGCGGAAAAGGCAATACATATAGCCCCACCCTGGATTCGCGTTTGGAAACTATGTAAAGATCTCCTGTTTTCGGATCGGACATTAAAGTTTCCGCATCTCTTGAACCGTCGGGAAAACGAAAACGGATCTTATCGAATTCGTCGATGGTCAGCGTTTTGCGGGTTTTTAGCAGATTAACATTCGGTTCCTCAATACGATAAATTGTTTTAACATCCCGAACAGCCCGATTGTCTCCGATATCGGCAATGTAGATGTAATCCGCCGACTTTTCGACGCCCGGTCCGAGCGTGATATCTTCCCAGTCTTCAGCCTTGACCGAATTAAGCAAAACCTCGCCCACGGTCTGTCCCGCGGAAGTCAGGGCGAAAATGCGGGCTTTGTCGCCGCTGTCATTGTGAACCCACAATATTCCCGGATAGCGGCGGCTGGCGACAATTCCCGAAACTTCGTCAAGCTCCGAGTTCTGAACGGCAAACGATTTAAATGTTGTGTTTGTGTTGTTGTCGTTTGTTCCGGACGCTGCCTGGCGGTCGATCCGGCAATTAAAGAGAAAAAGAATCAGTGGGAAAATTAAGATTAGTCTGAAAATCATTTTAGTAACCATCCATAACTGTTGATTTTACTAAATTGCGTAAATTAATCAAAGGCAAAGTGAAAGATACAAATTTAAAGTAAATTTATCTATATTAAAAAAACGGAGAATCGAACATGGCGTTCCGGACGCCGGTTATCTTTAAACCTTCCGATATCATGTTAAAAAAGGTTTTGATAAAAAATTAAAGGCTATTTGCGGATCGAGTCATCATCTTAACGCAAGAGCTGCCGCCCGGGGTACGGCAAAAACGGTACCCCGGAAGCGAGCTCTTAATGCGTTTATTTAAGCAGAATCATTTTTTTCGTTTCGGTGTAAACCGCGCCGCCTTCCGGAGACACGGGTTTGGCTTGAATTCGGTAAAAATAAGCGCCGCTGGCAAGTTTGTTGCCGTCGAATTTAATCAGATGTGTTCCGGGCATAAGCCACCCGTTCGCTAATTCTTTGACCATTCGACCGGCATAGTCGTAAACGCGCAAAACCACGTGCGCTCTTTCGGGAAGATCGATCTTCAGGGTCGTTGTAGGATTGAACGGATTGGGATAGTTTTGATAGAGTGCGAATTTCTCGGGATACTGGGAGTTTCCGCCTCTGCCCTTGTCTCCGCCTTTTGCCTGGGCGTCGTCGATAGCGGTAATAACGTTATTTACGGTAACTTCTCTCGAATAAATGATTGTTCCGTTGGAGTCGATTTTGCATTTGTAAACGCCAAAATCGTTTGGAGTAACCGACTTGAATTTCAGCGTGGAACTGGTGACGCCGCTGACATTTCCGCTGCTGACGAGAGGAGTTCCGTCTTTTAACCATTGGTAAGTATTACCGGAGCGCACAGCTAAAAACCGGACATCTTCAACGGAAGAGGAAGAATCTTTAATGCTTAAATGCTGATCATTTATACCCGAAAAATACATCTGATAAACTTCGCATTTACCGGCGTTCTCGAAGTTGCCTTTAATGTCGAGGGAGAATTTGTCTCCGGACGTATTTGCTTTTATTTCGCCGTTGTTCTGAAATGTGCCGAAAATTATTAAGGTGGGACTTGAATTGTAAAACTGAGGATACATTGTTCCTTCTAAAAAGATATTGCCAGAAAAGTTCATCGTCGATCCTATTCCCACATTGCCTTTAAGTTTAACGTTGCTGTAATTGGGTGTGGCGCCCGACGTAAAAGCCGAGTAAAGATAGGAATTACCGGACAGCAGAATAAAATTGTTGTTGCCGACAAATTCGTCCGTTTTAAGATTTGCGCCGGAATTTAAGTAGAGATTGTTTTTGTTTTGCAGGACGAACTTTTTTACCTGAATTTTGCAGGCGTCAAAGCGGATATCGGAATTCGAGATCACCGTGGCGCTGTCGGTGGTAAAATAGTAAGGCGAGAAAATTTTACTGGTATCGGTGGTAAGATATTGCGTATTTCCCGTCAGTTTAAGTTGATTTGAGTTCCAGTCGCCGTTGTTGGTAATATTTCCGCCGATATTAAAAAACAGCTTGTCTGCCGAGGAATTTTCCTTGATTTCGCCGTTGTTCACAAAATTTCCGTCAATTGTAACGGTGGGGCTAGAATTGTAAAATCGCGGGAACATGCTTCCCTGCAGGAAAATATCGCCCGTAAAATTCAGGCTTGCTCCGATAGCAACCTGACCCTTAAGCGTGATATCTTTGTAATTTGCGGTTGTACCGGAAGAGAAACCGGAATAAAGATATGAATTACCGGTTAAGAGGATAAAATTACCGTTACCGACGAATTCGTCTGTTTTAAGGTTTGCGCCGGAATTTAAATAGAGATTGTTTTTGTTTTGCAGGATGAATTTTTTCACCTCAATTTTGCAGGCGTCAAAGCGGATATCGGAATTGGAGATTACCGTGGCGCTGTCGGTGGTAAAATAGTAAGGCGAGAATGTTTTGCTGGTATCGGTGGTAAGATATTGCGTATTTCCCGTCAGTTTAAGTCGGTTTGAGTTCCAGTCGCCCTTGTTGGTGATATTTCCGCTGATATTAAAATACAGTTTATCAGCCCAGGAATTTTCCTTGATTTCGCCGTTGTTGGTAAAATTTCCGTTAATTGTAACTGTGGGAGATGAATTGTAAAATCGGGGGTACATGCTTCCCAGCAGGTAAATATCGCCGGTAAAATTCACGCTTGCTCCGATAGCCGCCTGACCTTCAAGAGATACATTGTTGTAAAGCGCGTTTTTGCCCGAGCTAAAAGCCGAATACAGATACGAATTGTCCAATAATTGGATAAAATTACCGTTGCCGACGAATTCGTCCACTTTAAGGTAGGAACCGGTATTTAAGTAAAGGTTATTTCCGCTTTGGAGGGTGAATTTTTTTACCTGAACTTTGGAGTTGTCAAACCGGATATCCGACCCCGAGAGAACGGCGGAGCTGTCGCAGATAAAATGATCGGGAGAAAATGTTTTGCTTCCGTCGGTAATAAGCAGGTGTTGCAAATGTCCCGTTAATTTAACCTGGTAAGAATCCCACGTTCCGTTATTTGTCAGATTACCGCTAATTTCAAAGTAAAGCTTATCTGCCCATTGGTTTGGTTTTATCGTCCCGTTGTTGGTGAAATTACCGTTCACCCTTAAAGTGGGGCTTGAATTGTAAAAACGCGGAAACATCTCTCCTTCGTTAAAAATATCGCCGCTAAAGTTCAAACTTGCGCCTATTGCCACGTCGCCTTTAAGGCGAACGTCTTTGAAGAACGGAGTTGTTCCGCTGGTAACCGCGGAATACAGATAGGATTCGTTCCGCAAATAAATGGTATTTCCGTTGCCGTAAAAATTATTAACTCTTAAAAAGGAGTGATGCGTTAAATAAAGGGTGTCGGAAGGAAAGACCGGATCGTTATTTCCCAGGTAAAAATTCTTAACCCAAACCTTAACGCTGTCCAGATAAACGTTGCCCGATGAACGAAGAGTCGCGCTGTCCGCCTTTATTTCCGTGGGCGAGAATTTTGAGCCCGGGTAAGCCGTAATGTAATGAGACGATGTATCTTCGAGCATGATGTTACCCGTTGTCCAGGTGCCGTTATTGTACAGGTTGCCTCCGACATGCAAAACCAGATTGTAGCCGTCTAAAGTGCCGTAATTGGTGACGTCTTTGGTAACATATAAATGATAGGTGGTGAAAGAAGTAATTACTTCTGGTTTAAGCGATGCTCCGGCTTCAATTCGAACATCCGCGGCATTGGTAATTACGTCAAGAGTCACGGGACCCTTAATGACAATAAAATCGGAAGCGTTAGGCACAACTCCGTCTTTCCAGGTTGAGGGCGAAGTCCACGGACCCCCGGCTAATGTGGATTCTGCCTGAGAAAACAAGAGATTCGCGAGAATCAGAAAAATTAAAACAACCGCATACAGATGAGTAAATCTCATGATGTACTCCTCCTAAATTAAAATAGTTAAACTTCCTGTTTGACTTTTAATAAGCTTTTACTTGATTAAAAACATCCGCTTAACCTGCTCGAAGCCGGGAGTCCGTAAGCGGTAAAAATAGATGCCGCTTTGGAGATTGGCGCCGTCAAAATGAACATTGTAAGTGCCGGAAGAAAGCCGCTTTTCAAGCAAAGTAAAAATCAGTTTACCCGTAACGTCATAAATCAAAAGTTGAACATGAGTAGGTTCTGGTAACGAAAAGGTAATTACCGTAGAGGAATTAAAGGGATTCGGGTAGTTCTGATCAAGACGATATTCAGTCGGCGTGTCGGCTCTTGCGGGCTCATCCAGTCCCGTACTCAGGGTCGAAAAACTCCATACCTCAGACCAGGCGCTGTTGCCGGCGGCATTTAACGCTTTTACCCTCCAGTAATAGGTTGTGTTTGCATCAAGACTGCTGACCGTGAAGCTGGTATCGGTAATTGTGTTCTGGTCGAAAACAGCCGCCGAAAGGTCTGCGTTTTTGGAAACCTGTAACTGGTAGTTTTGCGCGTACAACACGCTGTGCCAGTAAAAGGTCGGCGAATTCGAAACGCCTGTTTGCCCGTCCGCCGGAGAAATAAGCTGAGGAGCTGAAGCGGGCGGTTCGGTCGGTTCGACCACTGTAATAAAGCCGTTATCGGTCAACGGCAGCGGGTAGCCTTCGTTAAACGAAAAACTTTGCAGGATTAAATTCGCGCGGTAACCGATACTTACGCGGTTTGTAATGTAAAAACGAATGCGCAGTAAATCTCCGTTGCCGGTAATCGGGTCGGTTCCCGCGGCGGCGATGATCAGATTTTTACGGTCCAAATTTGAAGAGACGCTCCAGCTATTTGCCAAAGTGCCCGAGGTTCTGATATCTTTAAATTTTAAGGCGAGGGTATCGATTGTTACCGAAAGCTGAAACGAATAAACCGGCTCTGTTACGGAAAATTGCCGTAAATGAATGACATATTCAAAATAGGAGGATTGCATGCCGGAGGTGTCGGGAAAAACCACCTGACAATCGTATATTTTAATGGGATTTGTCTGCCCCTTCGCTCCGACGGCGTCGGTTACCAGAACGCGGACTTCGCCGCTGTGCAAAGCTGTCATTAATCCGTCGGCGTCAATTTGGGCGGTTTGCGATGAAGAAACAGACCACTGATAAGGAGGCGTTCCTCCGCTGGCGGCAAACTGCTTTGTTTGTCCCGTGAACAGTTGAGCGTTCACCGGAGAAATTGTGATTGCCGCGGGTTTTAAAACGGAACAGTAGCCCGAAGCGGTTGCCGGTTGAATGTTTTCGTTAAATAAAACTTCGGCAAAACCAAAGGTGACGCCTCCGGAGTATGTCGCCGAGCTTTCCAGTTCGATATAGCAAAGTATCCCGGAGCCGCTTAAGGGCGCGGAGGAAGCGAAGGCGAATTCCAGAGCGCCGGCGTAAGCGTTAAAAGTATGGGAATCCGCACTTTCGAGAAGCGTGCCTTTTGTGGTGACATCGACCGCTTTAAATGCCTTCTGATAAAAAGTTATCTTGAAATTTCCCGAAGTAACCTGCGCTTCTGTCAAATCGGTCACATAAACCGGTAGTTTAAGAGTCTGTCCCTGATAAACGGAACTGTCTTTAAAAAATATCCGGAACGGACGAACTTCGACCCATTTATCCGTGCTGTCGATTACTCCTTCGGAATCTTGGGCGTAAACGCGAATGTTGCCCGGTGAAACGCCGGTCAATAATCCGTTAAGGTCAATGGTTGCAATCGCGGGGTCGGAGGTTGACCATTGATAAGGCGACTGCCCGCCGCTCACGTAAAATTGTTTTTGTTCGCCGGGAATTAAAACAGCGTTGTTCGGAGAGACCGTGATCTTGGGCGGAGCAGCGGCGTTAAAATAGCCCGCATTTAATTCGAGAGAAGGCTTTCCCTGATTAAAAAATGTATGCAATGTGTCGGAAAAATAGATGTTGCTTCCCCCGACTCCGATAATTTCGAATCGGAGAAAAACAAGAACGCCTTTTCCCGTTAAGGGAACGTCTCCCGCGGCAGAAATCATCACCTGATTGCTCGCGACGGTGTTGAATTCCATGTATCCCCACTGGTTGGTTAATGTGTTATTGATGATCACTTTATCCAGCGACAGAATGCTCTGATTGTAAAATATTTGCAGTTGGTACGAAAAGACATCCTGCCCGCTTAAATCATCTTCTACGCGGACCGGAACGGAAATCGTTGTACCCACAACGCCCGAAGAATCCGGAATGGTTAGTCGGATTTTCGCCGCCTGAGCGGCTGTTAATTCTAACAAAAGAGTTAAAATTAAAATCCATGTTTTATGTAATTTCATGGTTCTTATCCTTTTTTATATCAGCATGACTTTATCACGATTTCAGATTCATCGAATTAACTGCATCCGTTTTATTTTTACGTACTTGTCGGTCTTTAACTTGTAAATATAAAGTCCGCTGGGAACTGTTCTGCCGAATCGATCGGTGCCTTTCCATTTAAGTTCGTAATATCCCGCTTCCTGTGGTCTTTCAACCAATGTGTTTACCAATTGTCCGAGGATATTATAAATTTGCAAACGAACCATGTTTTGGGCTTCGGGAAGCTGGTATTTGATGGTGGTAACGGGATTGAAAGGATTAGGATAGTTTTGCTCAAGAGTAAATTGTTCGGGCAGACCCTGTATTGTCAGCGCGCCGTTTTCTGAAAGATCGGTATTGTCGATTTCATCGACCAAAAATTGTTCAACGCCGATAGTAGTGCTTTTTTTACCTTTCAAATCTTCATTGGTTTTAACCTTCAGCAAGGCGACGGTTCCGCTTTTTTCAACAGCTTCGCCGCCAGCCATGGCAAGATAGATTTTCCCTTCCTGAGGGTCTATCCGGTAGGCAAAACTCATTTGAGACGCGAGTTCGCAGGATTGCACGCCTTGGATTTGCATCTGCGCCGGATCGTAGGAGAGAACCGCCTGCCACGAATTGAGCTGGGATGCGGAAATGAGGTCTAAGGGAATTGAGATTATTTCGCCGTTTTGGGCGTCAACCGAAGCGACGCGCAGTCCGGTGTTCGTTGTTTTACGCATCGAAACCGGATTTAAGACAAGGGGAGTTTGATTGTTATTGCCGCCGCCTTCTTTAAGCAGTTCCAAAGGAAAATCCGAAACTAATTTTACGATGTATTGCAGAATCAGCGAAGCGTCGTAAGATGTGACCGAACCATTGGCGCTGACATCAGCCACCTTTTGCTGCAACTGGTTAAGAGAAATACTTCCCACTACAAATTGTAAAATCAACGAAGCATCGTAGGCTTGAATTTTACCGTTCAGACTAACGTCGCCCGCTACCGGATTAGCGGCGCCCGAAGTTGTGTAAGGATCGAAATTCACGGCGTCGGTTACGGACTGTCCCTTTCCGCCGGGATTGCTTGCGTGGGTCGGACCCGTATCGTCTCCCCACCAGTTCCAGCGGGCGTCAATAACAAACGATTTATTGACGTTATTCACACCGTAGTCATAATTATCATACAGATCAGAATAATTAATAACCGGGTTGGAAGCGCCGTTAGCAATAAGACCGGTTCTGTTTTTGGTTAAAAGTGAATTGGTGATGGTGGGACTGGCATTTTTTGTGACGATTGCTCCGTAATTGCCCGAGCGACCGGCATATTGGATGATCGTGTGATCCAAACGACAATAGGGATCTAAAGAAACGTCTTCAAAAACAATCCCGTCCCATCCGTTAGTATTCCAAGCCGGAGAAGTGGCGTTACTGTCGGCATTGGTATCGCCGCCGTAAAAATCGTCATAGATGGAAGTAAAAACAATGTTGCTGTCCGCGGCTGTTCCGCCTTCGGCAATGAGACCTTTTTTTACCGTAAGCCGTTTGTAGGTTGCAAATTTTAAAACCAATCCCGGTTCCAAGGTAAGAATGGAGCTGGTTCCGATGGTGTAATTGCCCGAAAAGTAATAGGGAATATTGTCAATGCCGCCGAAATTTCGTTTTGGCAGCGTAATGTCCTGAACCAATTCTTCCTGCAGCACGCCGATTGCGCGGTAGGAAGTTCCCGAGATGACGTTTCCGCTTGCCGAGCTCGGATAAGAAACAAGAGAGATGATTAGCGGCGCGTACTTGAGATCGTTAAACGTATTGTCTTCGACCACGGGTTCCGATACTCCGCGTAATACTATCCCCCAGTTGTTATTGTCAAAAAGACAATTTTGAACGGTGGGAGAAGCCTGATTCAGATTAATTCCGGCGTTTCGGAAACGGAAAACCGCATGATTGATTGACGAGAGGGCGTCGTCGCTGATATCGGAAAAATCAAAATGATAATAACTGGCGTTTATTGTCGGGACAGTAGCCGAGCCGTTGTCGTTTGTGTCTTTAGGATTGCCGTAATCATCGTCGGCTTCATGCGTAAAAACAACCGGTTCGGCGGTGGTGCCGTTGACCTTCACGGCGCCGTCAACTTTGAATCCGCCGTATTTGAATTTGAAAACCAATCCTGCCGGGAAGGTAATGGTGGTGCCCGAATTAATGGTCGATTGTGAATACATGAGATAGGTAATGTTTGAATATCCCGCGAAATCACGCAACGGCACGGTTGCGCTCACCGAATAATTTTCCGGAACCACGCCTAAAGCCATAATGCCCGAATTTAACGCGGAGTTATTGATAAATGTCGGATTTGCAAACAGACTCATCACAATGGGCGTGTATTTAATATTCAGCATTTGACAATTCTGGATGGTGGGATTTGCGCTTCCGAATACGCCGACGGCGCTGCTATTTGAGAGTTCAATTGTGCTGTTATTTATGTTTACGCCGGTGTCATAAACGCGAATTACGCCGTATTGCTTATAATTATAATTACCGTAAGCGCTTCCGCCGTAACGGAAAATGCAATATTGCAATGAATTTAAAGCGCTATTGCTTGAAGCGGTGAATTCGATGCTCCACCAGTCGCCCATTTGCGGAATGGAAGAATTTCCGTCGTTATTTGTGTCTCCTCCGTAAGAATCGTCTTTAATGGATGTAAAGATAATCTTTTGGTCTGTTGTGCCATTGGCGACCAACGCGCCCTGAACCGTGATTTTGTTGTAGTAATTAAGGATTTTAATAACAACTCCGGGCTGAATTGTAAGCGTGGCATTGGAGCTGATCGTCAGGTTTTCGACGATGTAAGCGATATTATTTATTCCCGCCAGACTTCGTTGATTTAATGTGGCGTCGGAAGAAAGGGTCCCCTCGAGAATCCGGATTCCGTTGCTTCCGTTTCCGGTGAAGGTAATGTCGTTAAAAACCGGATCCGATTTTAAAGACATGGCGATAGGATCGAGCCGCGAATTTTTAATTTCCACATTATTAATGGAAGGCGTGGAGGTCCCTTCGCAACGCAATCCGTAAGAGTACGAATCGGAAAGAAGTGAATTGCTCACGCTGCTGTTGGCGTCCGTAAAAGTTACCAATCCCTTGTTGCCTGAGCCGCCGAATAAGATTTGTGTCTTATCCAGATGGCAAAAAGCGTCGTCGCTTGTACTTTTGAATTGAATTGTACCCCAGTTGCCCGCCGCCGGAGATGTGCCGGATCCGTCTCCGTTTGTATCGTTGGGATTGCCGTAATTGTCGTCCTTAAAAGAAGTGAAAATAATATCTCCCTGGGCGACATTACCAAGGGCTTTAAATCCGCCTTCTACAAAAATATTAGTACCGGAATTAAATTTAATGACCACGCCCGGATCAACGGTAACATACGTACCGGAATTGACGGTCAAATTTCCCAGGAGCATGTAAGTAATGTTATTGTAACCGGCAACGGTTCGTTGTTTAATGGCGCCGTTTGCTCCTACTTTTTCGCCCAATATGCCCAAAGCGGTCCAGTGTGTGTTTGTGAATGTGTTCCCCGAAAAAACCGGATCAGCCGAAACAGAAAGGGCGATTGGCGTATAATTTGTATTGATAAACGAATTATTCTGAATGATCGGTTTGGAAGAGAAAATAGCCATAATTCCGTAATAGACGTCTTTGATTTCGGAGTTTTTAATACGCGGCGAGGCATTCACCGTTGTCACGGCTCCGTCGCTGTAGTACTGGCTGCTGTAATAGGTTCCGGGCATACGGGCGTATTTAATGCGGCAATAGTCAAGGGTAGAAGCCGTGTCGCTGGTGCTTTCAAAAACAATGCCCCCCCAATCTCCGATTTGCGGAGTGGTTTGGGTGCCGTCTTTGTTGGTGTCTTTCGGATTACCGTGATTATCGTCTTTTGCGGAAGTAAAGGTAATCATGCTGTCCACGGCACCCACGGCGAGTAATTTACCCTGAACTTTAATCTTTTGGTAGTTAGAATAGCCTTTAATGACCACTCCCTTGTGGATGGTCAAAGTAAGCGTTTCGGGAATAGTCAGATCGCCTAACAACAGGTAAGTAACGTTGGGTATGCCGGTCACGTTGCGGATAGGCAGATCCGCGTCGGCGCCTAAAGTTCCGCCGAGCAAGCCTATGGCGTCATATTCGTTGTCGGAGAAAGAAAAGCTGTTATTTGTGAACACGGGATTGGCGTCGAAAGACATGGCAATAGGCACCATATCGCTTGAGCCGATTGTATTATCTGAAAAAACGGGATTGGAAACGCCCTTAAACATGGCGCCGTAATAATTGTTGTTGAATTCGCATTCCGTTATCGTGGGGCTGGCGTCATAAGTTGAAACCGCCCCTATGTTCCCGCTTCCGCCGTATCTGAATTCGGCTCTTGTCAATACGCATGCCGCGTCATCGCTGCTGTCCTGAAAACGGATTGCGCCCCAATTTCTGGAAGCGGGAGAAGTCGTTGTACCGTCGGCGTTGGTGTCGCCGCCGGCGTTGTCGTCTTTGTAAGAGGTAAAAATAATCTTTTCTCCGATTCCGGCTTCGGCGATCAGCGCACCTTCCACGTAAATATTCACGCCATTATTAAGCTTTATGATATTACCGGAAGCGATTGTCAGCGTATAAGCGGATTTGACGGTAAAATTATAATTAAATACGTAGGGGACGCTGATAGTGTCGAGAACCATTGTTCGGTATTGAGTGTAAAATTGCAGAAGAATTCCGTCATGCGTATTCCCGGTGAGGTTATTAGTGCCGTTGAAAATCAGAGAACCGGCTCCGTTATATCCGATCGGCCAGCGGCAGCCGAAAATATTGGTGTTCGTTAATTGCGCATTGCCGTTCGTATAAATCCAGAGAGCGTAATTCTTGGAATTTGAAAGATCGGAATCGGTGAAATTGGCTGTGCCGTTATAAACATAAACCATGCCGTAGTTTGAATTAGCGTATCCCGTACCGCCGTACTCAATAGTGCTGTTCTCGAAATTGGCTTCACCCGCGTACGACGATGAACCTATTTGTATGTAATTCCAATCGCCGGGTTGAGGAGTTCCCTGGTTTGATGTAAAGGTGGCGTTTGTTGCATTCAATTTCCCGTAAACATAAAAATAAACGCCGGAATTGAACTTTACCTCTACTCCCGATTCCACGGTCAGCGTAACGCCCGATTTGATAGTGAGTGTTCCGGTGACGATATAGGGACTACCCGAGACATCCCAGGTGCTGTCCGCATCAATTGTACCGGAAACGTTGGTTTGGGAAAAAGCAAAACCAACCATTACAAAAATAACGAGACTGTAAAAATAATGACGCATGATAAACATTCCCCCTATTTTGTTGGTAAAATATAATTTCAACTTAAAGTCGCATAAAAGGATTAATTCTAAGAATCACGCAGGTTGCACAAGTATCGTTCTAAGAAAAAGCGATAGCCAAAAAAAGAGCTACAAAATAAACATCTTGTATAATTATTATCATTAGTCTGAAATTAAATAGATAATAACTGATATTAAACGTTAGTTCAATTTGGGCTGAAAAGTCTCCTTAATAAATTAAACAACACTTATTAGTTAATCGCTATTGTCCGGAATAACTTTAGTTTTTTTAATATTCAAAAATATCCTGGCGATTGCCGTGACGGGCGTCAATCTTCATTTTAAACGATTAATGCAAAATAAAATTAATTCCAAAGGATGATGTCGCCATACCCGTAAAGAGTAAAATGAGGCGAATTGTTGTGAATTTTAAAGACCTTTTACTTCGTTAAAATGCGCTTATGCGGATATAAAAGAGATGAGAACGCAGAGGATGAAGACAGCGCCCTGCCGATAGGTGCGAATAACGTTCCGGCTGTCTATCCGGTTTTTATTTGTTAAACCACGGAAGTAATAATATTTTAAGGAGTTACCTGTTGTGTCGGTAAAGGTTAAATAGTTATGAATTTGCCTGTAATATTCTAATTCACTAATTTCCAGCCCATGAAAAATATTGAATACATATTGGTACGGGCACTTTTTTTTATTTTCAGTCGCATTTCGCTGAAAACCGGTAAGCGTCTGGCTCTTATTCTGACGTTTATTATTGAGAAAATCCTGCGTTACCGTCGAAAAGTGATTCTGAACAATCTTTATCGCGTATATGGAGATAAACTTCCCAAACAGGAAAGCGTTCTTCTGCACGAAATTTACAAGAACTTTGTTTTT
>JAJRSN010000072.1 GCA_024278715.1 Calditrichota bacterium | reverse complement strand
TTATTTTTCGTCGAAATTACAGCCGGCTCTTTAAATGAAGCCGAACGGCAGTTGCGCACCCTGATGAAAAACGAAGTCGCCGCGCCCTTTGATTTAAGCGCCCCCCCTTTGGCGCGTTTTACTCTGTATCGATTAAGCGCAACCGATCACGTTTTACTCTTTAATATCCACCACATTATCGCCGACGGCTGGTCTGTTAACATTTTGGTAAAAGAACTGGTCGCTCTTTACCGGGCGTTTGTGAATAACAAAGACAATCCGCTGCCGCCTATTGAAATTCAATATGCCGATTTTGCTCAATGGCAGAACGAACGCATCAATTCGCCGCAAATAGAAAAACAATTGAATCACTGGCTTTCTTATCTTAAAGGAATGCCGCAAACATTGGAATTTGCTACCGATTTCCCGCGTCCTCCGGTTCAGAGCCATCAGGGAAAACAGGTATTGTTTGATATTCAGCGTTCAGACTATCAGACAATATTTAATCTTGCAAAAAATTATCGGATATCGCCATATTCGTTGTTATTGGCTTTTTCTCAGGTGTTTCTTTACAAAATTACGGGGCAAAAAGATTTTGGAGTCGGAATTCCGCTCGCCAACCGCCATCGCAAAGAAATCGAAGAAATTATCGGCTTTTTTGTAAACACCGGGGTTATCCGCGCTAAAATCGATCCATGGCAGTCGTTCTCCGAATACGTAAAAAAAATTCACGACGACCTGCTTTCGGCGTCCGAAAATCAGGATGTTCCTTTTGAAAAAGTCGTTGAAAGACTCGAGCCCGATCACGATCTCAGCAGATCGCCTTTGTTTCAGGTAATGTTTGACCTGCAAAAGATGCCCTTCAAAAGCCTGAAAATCAACGGCATCGAAATCACTCCGCTGGACATCGAGATCAATGTTTCCAAATTCGATTTACTGTTGCTTTTCTCGGACTACGAAGACCGCATCCGCGTGATTTTAGAGTACAACACCGATATTTTTGCCGACGAAACTATTCGCCGGTATGTGCACTATTTTCAAATTTTACTGCGGCAAGCTTTTCGGTTTCCGGAGAAAGCTCTTAAAGATTTGACCTTATTTTCGGAAGAAGAGAAAAAACGGTGGATCGCCGAAACTCAAAAAACATATATTCCGTATCCGCGTGAAAGCAGCGTGGTTGCTCTGTTTGAAGAACAGGTACAAAAAAGACCGGACGCGCCTGCTCTTTCTTTTAACGGACAAACCGTAACCTATGCCCAGCTTAACGCCATGGCTAACCGCATAGCGCATTATCTGTTAAAAAATTACCCGACCGAAAGCCCTTTAATCGGACTCTTTATGAATAAATCGCCGCAGATGATCGCCGCTATTTTAGCCGTTCTAAAATGCGGAAAGGGATATTTACCTTTAGACCCCAAATTTCCGCGCCAACGCATCGCCTTTATTCTCGACGACACAAAAACGGATTTGATTTTAACCGAATCATCCATGAAACAGGAGCTTCAGGAGACTCCCGCCGTATTTTTGGTTCTGGATGAACTGCAATCCGAAATCGAGTGGGAAAGCGACGCAAATCTCTCGATTCCCGTTTCACCCGAAGACCTTGTTTACGTGATGTTCACTTCCGGCTCCACGGGCGTTCCCAAAGGGGTAAGCGTTTCGCACCGCAGCGTGATACGGCTTGTAAAAAACACCAATTACGCGCATTACGGTCCCCACGAAGTAACCGGATTTATCTCGTCCGTGGTGTTCGACGCCTCCACGCAGGAATTGTGGGGCGCGCTTTTGAACGGCGGGCGGATGGCTATTTTCCCCGGGCAGACGCCCTCGCTTCAGGAAATAGCGGACTTCTTTACCCGCGAAAAGGTCAGTATTCAGTTTATTACCGCGGGTTTATTCCATCTGTTGGTGGATGAACATTTACCGGCTTTGCTGAATATTAAACAATTAATGGCGGGCGGCGACGTTCTTTCGGTGTCGCACGTAAAAAAATTACTGGAAAATTTTCCCAAAGAAAATGTATTTATTAACGGCTACGGACCGACCGAAAACACAACGTTTACCCTGTGCCACAGAATGAAGGACGATTCCACGATTCGATATTCCGTACCGCTTGGCACACCGATTAACAACACAAAAGTTTATATTCTGGACGAACATTTAAATCCGCTGCCGCCCGGAGTGCCGGGCGAATTGTTCATCGCCGGCGACGGACTTGCCCGCGATTACTTTAACCGTCCCGCACTCACTGCGGAACGCTTTTTGCCCAATCCTTTTTCCGGGATTGACGGCGATCGGATGTACCGCAGCGGAGATCTGGTGCGGCAGCGAATTGACGGCTTAATCGAGTTTATCGGTCGCGTTGACACGCAGGTAAAAATCCGCGGTTTTCGCATCGAACTGGGTGAAATCGAAACCGTTCTGAAACAACACCCCAAAGTGAAAGACGCGGTTGTTCACACCTTCGAGGAAAAACCCGGAGACAAATTATTAGTCGCCTATATAATCCCTGCCGATAAAACGGAAATTAACAGGGATGAATTAAAAGAGTATCTTAAAGAACGCATCCCTTCGTACATGGTGCCCTTCGCTTTTGTTTTAACGGACGGTTTTCCGTTGAATATCAGCGGAAAGGTCGATCGCCGCGCGCTTCCCAGACCGCAGTTAGACCAATTGCCCTCGACCGCCGATTACGTGCCCCCTTCCAACCCGCTCGAACAATATTTATGCGATACATGGAAAGATGTTTTGAAAATCGATCGCGTTGGAATTCGTGACAACTTTTTCGATTTGGGCGGCAATTCTCTGAAGGCGGCTGTGTTCATCAACCGCCTGCAAAAAGATTTTAATCAGGGAGTGCCCATTGCCGCGGTTTTTAAGGCGCCGACCGTCGAACAAATGGCGGCTTACGTGTTAGAGTATTTTCACGATGTTGTAGTCCAACACTTTAATATCAAAAAAACGGGCGCCAAATTTGAAATAGAAATAGACGAAAAAGAACTGGAAAAACGAATCGAGCAAAAGGAAGTCGAACAATTTCGCTCCATAATTCGTCCCCTGCCATCGTTCAATGATCGACCGGGCGGCAAAAATCAGAAAGCAATTTTTGTTTTGTCGCCGCCGCGCTCGGGTTCCACTTTGTTTCGAATTATGTTAGCCGGTCATCCCAAACTGTTCTCACCGCCGGAGTTGGATCTGCTCTCTTTCAATACGCTTCACGAACGAAGACAAGCCTTTAGCGCACCGAATTTGCAAATCTGGCTGGAAGCGACTATTCGTGCCATAATGGAATTGCGCAACTGCGATTTTGAACAAGCCAAACATATTATGGACGATCTGGTTGAAAAAAACTTATCGGTTAAAGAATTTTACGGATTGCTTCAGGAATGGGCAGGCGACCGGATACTGGTGGATAAAACCCCCACCTATCCTCTTGATCCGAATATTTTACGGCGGGCTGAAGAAGATTTTGACCAGCCCGTTTACATTCATCTTGTGCGCCATCCTTACGCCATGATCTATTCTTTTATCGAAGCGGAACTGGATCAAAACTTTTTCCGTTACGAGCATTCTTTTTCAAGACGTAAATTGGCTGAGCTCATCTGGATCGTGTCGCATCAAAATATCTTGCAGCATTTTGAAAATATTCCCAGCGAACGAATCTACCGCTTGCGCTTTGAGGATCTACTTGTTCAGCCGGAAGAAGAATTACAAAAATTGTGCGAATTCTTAAATCTTGATTTTCATGAAGAGATGCTTAAACCTTACCACGGGAACAAAATGACCGACGGCGCGCGTCCGCATGGTCAAATGGTGGGAGACTTCAAATTTTACCTGCACCGCGACATCGACAAAAGCGTGGCGTACAAGTGGAAAAAGCACCATAAGGTTGACTTTTTAAGCGATATTGCCTGGAACTTAGCCGAGCAGTTCAGATATCCGATCGAAAAAAATCTTGCCAAAAAAATAAAAACAAACGGTTTGCATATCAGCCCGCAGCCCCGACCGGATAAAATTCCTCTCTCTTTTTCGCAGCAGCGAATATTTTTTCTGGATCAATTTCAACCGAACAGCAGCCAGTACAACATTCCGGCTGCCTCCAAACTAATCGGTCATCTGAACATCGGTATTTTAGAGAGAAGCGTCAATGAGATCATTAGACGGCACGAAAGCCTGAGAACCGTCTTTAAAACGGAAGACGGCGTTCCGGTGCAGGTAATACTTCCCGAATTAACGATAAAAATCGATCAATTCGATCTGCGAAATCTCGACAGCGATTTTAAAGAAAAAGAAGTTCAAAGACTTTCAAACATCGAGGCGTCTCGTCCCTTTAATCTTTCGACAGGACCCTTAATTCGGGCGTCTCTTATTCGCTACGAAGATAACGAATGGGTTTTTATTATTGTAGTTCATCATATCGTCTCCGACGGTTGGTCGGTGAATCTGTTCCTGAACGAGCTTTCGGTTCTTTACAACGCGCTTATCAACAACCAAACGCCGCAACTACCGGAGCTTCCGATTCAATATGCCGATTTCGCCCTCTGGCAGCGAAAACAGTTGACCGACGAAAGACTCGAAGAGCATTTAAACTATTGGAAAAGGCAGCTTGAAGGATTATCCGAATTTATTGAACTTCCGACCGATTTTCCCCGTCCGCCCGTTGCAACTTACGAAGGACGCCGAATAACGTTCCGTCTTTCCAAAGAGTTGGTCAATAAAATAAAACGTTTTAGCTCGCAGCGACATACCACGCTTTTTCTGACTTTGTTGTCCGCTTTTCAGGCTTTGCTCTATCGCTATTCGCGGCAGGACGATTTTGCCGTCGGCACGCCCGTTGCCAACAGAACCCTGTCCGAAATCGAGCCTTTAATCGGCTTTTTTGTGAACACGCTTGTGCTCAGAGCCGATCTTACCGGCAGCCCGAATTTGAACGATCTCGTTCAAAGAAATCAAAAAACCCTGCTGGAAGCTCTGCAATATCAGGAAATCCCCTTTGAAAAATTGGTTGATTCTCTGAGTCCGGAACGCAGTATGAGCCACAGCCCTCTGTTTCAGGTAATGTTTTCTTTTCATAGCAGCGAATTGACGGTTAATCAATTACAGCATATTCAGCTTAAACCTTTCCGGCTCGAAACGTCAACCGCAAAATTTGACCTTGTGATGGAAGTAATGGAACGAATGGACGGAATTGTTTGTATTTTTGAATATAAAACTTCACTGTTCAAAGAATCAACCATTCACCGTCTGGTTGATCACTTTATTCAACTGACTTCACAGTTATTAGAAGAGCCCGAACGTCCCATTGACAAATTAACCTTTATTCCGAAAGACGAACGTCAAAAACTTCTTCACGAACTGAATCGCGAAACCATTCCCTTCCCCGCTTCAAAAACAATCCATCAAGCTTTGGAAGAACAGGTACAAAAAACGCCCGATCAAATCGCGGTTCAAATCTATGATCGGACAATAACCTTCTCAGAATTAAATAAACGCGCCAATCAACTCGCCCGATTTTTAAGAGAAAAAGGCACCGAACCGGAATCCATAGTCGGACTGATGCTCGAACGCTCCCTCGATTTAATCGCCGGCATATTCGGAATATTCAAAGCCGGAGCCGCCTATCTGCCTTTAGACCCGAGCTATCCGCGAAAACGATTGTCTTTTATGCTCGAAGACTCTCGGGCAAAAATTGTAATTACGCAAAAGAAATTCATCGACCGCCTGCCGCAAAATGTCGTTCCCGTTTTAATCGACGATCAGCGGGACGAAATCGAAAAACAATCACCGGCAGATTTGCAACTACCGCTAAGTTCACAAAATCTCGCCTACATCATTTATACTTCCGGCACTACCGGCGTTCCTAAAGGCGTAACGATTCAGCATAAATCGGTTATGAATTTAATTGAAAATCTGGAACACAGAATTTACAGCCGCTTCGGTCCGAAAAAAATTCGGATCAGCATGAACGCCCCGATTTCTTTTGACGCGTCGGTTCAAAAATTTATCATGCTTACGCGCGGTCATACTTTAATCATTATCCCGGAAGAGGTCCGTACCGACGCTCAAGCCATGATTCGCTATATTAATGAGACTAAAATCGAAGCCTTCGACAGCATACCCTCGATGTTACGGATTTTAATCGAAAACGGTTTGTTAGACGATCCGGTTTACAAACCCTCGATTTTGTTACCCGGCGGAGAAGCAATAGATAAAGATACCTGGCGGCTGCTCGCTGCCGAAAAAACAGTTGAAACGTTCAATATGTATGGTCCTACGGAATGCACGGTTGACGCTTCGATCTGTCCGATAAAAGATTCTCCCGAAATGCCGTCTATCGGAAGACCCCTGGCAAATACCCGATTTTATATTTTGGATAAAAACCTTGAACCTGTTCCCATCGGCGTGCCAGGCGAGCTTTACGTTAGCGGCGCCGGTCTTGGCAGAGGGTATTTAAACAGACCCGAGTTAACTGCCGAAAAATTCATTCCAAATCCTTTTAGTGAAATACCCGGCGAACGAATGTACTGCACAGGCGATCTTGTGCGTTACACGGAAAACGGTCTTGTTGAATTTTTGGGACGCGTGGATTCTCAGGTTAAAGTGCGCGGCTTCAGGATTGAATTGGGCGAAATTGAATCTGCGCTGCGCAGACATCCCGCTTTAAAAGACGTATTGGTCGTTACCCACAGCCACGAAAACGGTCCGCAGCGGCTGGTTGCATATTATGTAAGCGGTCAGGATAATCCGCCGCCCGTTTCCGAATTACGCGATTTTCTGAAGCAGCGTCTGCCCTCTTACATGGTTCCCGCAATTTTCATAGCGATCGACGAACTCCCGCTGTTGCCAAACGGGAAAATAAATCGCAAGGCTCTTCCAGAACCAAAATTGGCGGTTGAAGATCAGAAAGATTTCCAAGCCCCTTCAACCCGCGAAGAACAAATACTCGCCAAAATATGGCAGGACCTTTTGCATGTTGAACGGGTTAGCGTGACCGATAATTTTTTTGAATTGGGCGGCGATTCCATTTTAAGTTTACAGATGGTCGCCAGAGCGGGACAGGCGGGCGTTAAAATTCAACAAAGAACGGTTTTTGAACATCCGACAATTCGCGAACTTGCAGCCTCAATCACACGATCCGCGCCCGTTCACGCCGAACAAGATCGTCTGACTGGCGATGTGAGGTTAACGCCCATTCAAAAACATTTTTTTGAATTGCAACTGACCGATCGTAATCATTACAATCAGTCTTTGATGCTAAAGTTAAAGCAAGACCTGAAACCCGAAATATTAAAAAAAGTCGTCACCCGACTGATTGAGCATCACGATGCCCTGCGCATGCGTTTTGTACAGGAAG
Organism: Calditrichota bacterium; assembly: GCA_024278715.1. GTDB lineage: Bacteria > Calditrichota > Calditrichia > Calditrichales > Calditrichaceae > Caldithrix. The sequence continues at coordinate 8,738 of JAJRSN010000072.1, read as the reverse complement.
GCAACGACTGGCAAGCCTTTATTGTTGAAAAAGAAGATAATAAAGTATTCCACTATTTTGATCTCAGAGCTTACAGCGCTTCCGAGCAGTCGACGATAATCGGGCAAAAGGCGGAAGAAATTCAACGCGGTTTAAACATCACAAACGGTCCTTTAATCAAAGTCGCTTATTTCGATTGCGGCGCGCAGCACAACAAACTCTTCATCGCAATCCATCATCTGGTTGTTGACGGAATTTCGTGGCGTATTTGGACCGATGATCTCAAAACCGCTTATTTGCAATTTGAACGGGAAAAAGAGATACTCCTCCCGCCGAAATCGACATCTTTTCAGTACTGGGCAAAACGTCTGCATCAATATGCATTGGAATCAACAGTTATTTCCGAATTGGATTTCTGGGAATCCATGATTCCTGCATCGCCATGGACTTTGCCCGTTGATTTTGAAGCCGGGCAAAACGACGAAGGTTCGGTGGAATTTTTCAAACAGTCTTTAGACAAAAAACAGACCCGGCAAATTCTGCAGGCGCTTTCCGGCTATCCCGAATTACGGCTGATGGATGTGTTACTAAGCGCTTTGTTCTACGCCGTATGGCAATGGACAAAAAATCCGGCGCTTTATGTTTTATTGGAAGGACACGGTCGCGAGAGTATTTTTAAAGAAGTCGATTTATCAAGAACTATCGGCTGGTTTACCACCCTTTACCCGTTCTTTATTCAAACGGGCGAAAACATCGCCGAAAACGACATTCCGCAAAAAATACACGAACAGTTAAAGCAAGTGCCGCAAAACGGCATTGGCTTCGATTTGCTGCGCTATCTAAATCCGGACCCCGAAATCAAAAAACGTTTGCAGCATTTTCGGAATCCGCCTCTTGTCTTTAACTACCTCGGTCAATTCGACAGCGGTTCCGATCAAAACGCCGTGTTTAAAGCGATCGACGAATTTACCGGATCCGAAAGAGATCCGCATTATATCCGCGAACATCTTTTGGATATCAGCGCAAGTGTTAAAGACGCCGGGCTGGTAATTCAGATTGCGTTTAGTAAAAATCTTTACGCTCCATCTACCATAAAAAAGTTGATGAACGATTATTTGCGGTTTTTAAATATTTTTAGCCTTAATTCCGAAGCAAAATCGACCGAAAGTAAAATATTTGATGTTGACCTTCAGGACGAAGACATGGGTGATTTGCTTTCGGAATTAAATGAAGAATAGTCATCCGAAGCGAAGTTCTTGAATTAAAGTATTCTTTTCCTGATCAGATCGAGAGAAAATTCTTCAGGCTTTTTATTTAGTCATTTTCAAAAACCGGGGAAAAAATACTTTTAAATTTTACGCTAACAATTTTGATATAAATTACTTTAAAATAATCACTGTTTTTTAATTTATTCGTTTGGAATTATTGAGCGATTAAAAAGTTTGGGGAAAATTTATGGGGCGATTGGGTCAAAAGGAAAATATCGAAACAGTTTTCCTTATCTCTTTTGAGCGGAGGCGATTTCCGTTTAATTTGTGTTTAAATCCGGAAAATAACGTATATTTCGATCGGACCCTGTTTAAAGCTCATGGAAAGCCGAATCCCAAAGCAGTAATAAATAGAATTATTAGGAGTTCGAGTAAATGCCGAACAATTTAAAAAAACGCTTAGCCGATCTTTCTCCGGAAAAACGCGAACTGTTAATAAAAAAATTAAAAAGCGTTAACAAAAATAAATTTAAAAAAATAAGCAAACGCCCTCCGGACGCAGGCTATCCTTTGTCATATCAGCAGCGCCGTCTGTGGTTTCTTCATCAGCTTAATCCAAAAAGTCCGTTTTACAACATGCCGGTCGCTCTTAAAATAGAAGGAAATCTAAATTCAACGGCGTTGCAATTTGCTTTGAACGAAATAATCCGGCGCCATGAAATTTTACGTTCCACCTTTCCCTTAAAAAACGGCGAACCGACTCAGGCTATTTTACCCGAATTAAATCTGAGCGTTAAACCGGAAAAAATCCGAATAAACGGTGAATCGGATTTACTGCAACATATTGAAAAAGAATTTAAAAAACCATTCGACTTGGCTTCGGGACCTTTGCTGCGGGTACGATTGTTTCAACTATCTCCGGATGTCCATATTTTCATATTAACAATGCACCACATTGTCGCGGACGGCTGGTCCATCGGAGTTTTTTTAAGAGAATTTACAGAACTTTACGACGCCCAAATAAACGGAATTAAAGCAAATCTTACGGATTTAACGATTCAATATTCGGATTACGCCTATTGGCAAACCGAATGGATGAAAAGCGAACACAAAGAAAAACAATTGGCTTATTGGAAAAAACAATTAGCCGACGCTCCGCGTATTCTGAACTTACCATTTGACAAACCAAGACCCCACGTTCAAACCTTTAACGGGGCGCATATCCGTTTTGTAATTCCCGAATCATTGAACCGGGCTTTGCGCTCATTCTGTCAAAAAGAAAATACAACGCTTTTTATGACCCTCTTAGCCGCCTTTCAGGTTCTGCTCTTTCGCTACACACATCAGGACGACATTAACGTCGGAACGGCAATAGCCCACCGCGAGCGGCCCGAGCTTCAGAATTTAATCGGCTTTTTCATAAATACTTTGGTCATGCGCGGCAATTTGTCGGGCAATCCGACTTTTTCCGAGTTTTTGCGGCAAATTAAAAAAACGGCTATCGACACTTACGAAAATCAGGATCTGCCTTTTGAATACTTAGTGGATGAATTACAAATCGAACGCCATCCGGCATATTCGCCGCTCTTTCAGGTTTTGTTTGTGATGCAAAATACGCCGAGGGGAAAGCTGGAACGACCGAATATTACAATTTCTCTTTTGGAAAACCAAATAGGCTCTGTCAAATTCGATTTAACGCTCACGCTTGAAGAAGACGGGAATACAATTTCCGGCTTAATGGGCTATAATACCGATCTGTTTTATGCGGAAACAGTTGAACGAATGATCGCCCATTTTAAACAAATTTTAGGTTTTATCGTTCACAATGCCGATTGCCCGATAGAAGAAATTCCGCTTCTAAACGATCGCGAAAAGCGGCTTGTCCTGTACGAATGGAATCAAACGCGACAGCCGTTTGACGAACAAATTTTAATTCATCAATTATTTGAGGCGCAGGTTCAAAAAACGCCGGACGCTTCTGCGATTTTAACGCCGGATATTGACCCTTTAGCCGGAATAAAAACCCGATTAACATATCGGGAGCTCAATGAAATGTCCAACCGAATTGCCGGGTATCTGCTTCAACAGGGCGTTCAGCCGGAAGACAAAGTGGCGATATGCATCGAACGTTCGCCGGAACTCATCGCCGGATTGCTAAGCGTTTTAAAAGCCGGAGGCGCCTATCTGCCAATCGACCCCGCCTATCCCGTCGAACGTATTCGGTTTATGCTAAAAGACGCCGGCGTTAAGATGATAATCACACAGAATAATTTAAAGCAAAAATTCGCCGCTTCTTCCGCTTCTATGGTAACGGTTGATGATTTTCAAACAACGTTCGCTTCTTTTCCAACCGAAAATCCGCGGGTAAAAATTTTCCCGCAACAAATAGCTTATGTGATTTACACCAGCGGTTCAACGGGTCAGCCCAAAGGCGTTGAGGTGGAACATCGACAACTTGTCAATTACATATTTAGCGCCAAAAAGATATTCGAACTTTCCGAAAAAGATCGGGTGCTTCAATTTTCCTCGATTAGTTTTGACGCAGCCGCCGAAGAGATTTATCCCTGTCTTGCCTGCGGCGCCGCCTTGGTTTTGCGCAACGACGCCATGATCAGCTCGGCGCACACCTTTTTAAACAGTCTGGCTAAGTTCGGCATTACCGTAGCGGATTTACCGACCGCTTACTGGCATCAAATTGCCGCCGAAATTCACGACCAAAATCTGCAATTGCCGGAATCCGTTCGACTGGTAATAATCGGCGGCGAAAGAGCCTTACCCGAAAGGGTCCGCCAATGGCAGCAAATGTTTGCATCCAAAGTTCGTTTGCTAAATACTTACGGACCCACGGAAACCACGGTGGTAGCCACTTATTGGGAAGCTCCGGCAAACGATCGTTTCCTGCTTGCGCGAGAAGTGCCGATTGGTAAACCCGTGCCAAACGCCCGGGCTTATGTGTTGGACTCCCGTCTCCAACCCGTTTCCGTCGGCATGCCGGGTGAATTGTGCATCGGGGGTAAAGGCGTCGCCCGCGGTTATTTGAATCGTCCGGAGCTTACCGCCCAAAAATTTGTAGCCGATCCCTTTATTAAGGACGAACGGTTGTATCGCACCGGAGATCTGGTACGCTGGCTGCCTGACGGGAATTTGGAATTTTTAGGGCGAATTGACCAGCAGGTAAAAATTCGCGGTTTTCGCATCGAACCGGGTGAAATCGAATCGGTTTTGCGCAAACATGCCGCCTTGCGTGACGCAGTTGTTTTAGCACGGGAAGATACCAATGGCGACCGCCGTCTCGTGGCGTATTACACGTTTCAGCCCGGAAAAAAAGCGGAAGCCAACGAATTACGGGCGCATATCAAAGCCGAACTACCCGATTATATGGTTCCTTCCGCCTTTGTCCGCTTGGATGAAATTCCCATCTCAGCCACCGGTAAAATCGACTACCGCGCTCTTCCGGCTCCGGAGTACGATCGTTCGGCTCTGGAACAAGTTTACGCGCCGCCGCGAAACGAAGTGGAAACCATATTAACCGAAATCTGGCGCGAAATTCTAAACGTGGATAAAATTGGAATCCACGATAATTTTTTCGAGTTGGGAGGAGACTCGTTGCGCGCCGCGGTATTCATCAACCGTTTGCAGCAAGCCCTGAATGAAATTCTTTATGTAGTCGTCATTTTCGATAATCAAACCATAGCGCAATTATCGGAATATTTAATTTCCAACTTTCCGAAATCAGTTTTGCGCTTCGTAAAAACCCGTTTCCCGAATCCGGGCATCGAGAAACAGATTAACACCCTTTTGGAGCAAAAAGCAGACATTACGGAAGATAAAATCGAACAAATGAAGCTTCTGCTGAGTGAGCCGAATTCCGACGAGGAAAAAGAAAGGGCTTTTCTCGGCGGCATTAAAAAGAAAAATCCGCGCGCTGTTTTCATCCTTTCGGCTCCCCGTTCCGGCTCTACGCTGCTGCGGGTAATGATGGCTGGGAATCCGCGGCTGTTCTCTCCGCCCGAACCCGCCTTGCTCAATTTCCGTTATTTAAAAGAGCGTCGCCAACACTTTGCCGGGCGCGATATCGGCTGGATGGAAGGTTTGTACCGGGCTGTCATGGAAATCAAGCAATGTGATTTCGAAACTTCCAAAAAGATTTTAGCCGAGTATGAGGAGCAAAATTACTCCACGGCGGAATTTTACGCCGTTTTGCAGTCTTGGCTTGGCGACCGCATTTTGGTGGATAAAACCACTACCTATTCCACGGATATTCGCATTTTGAGGCGGGCTGAAGCCATTTTTGAAGACGCATTTTACATTCATTTGACGCGCCATCCGGCGGCGATGATTCAATCCTATTTAGACAGCAACCTCGATCAGGTTTTTGGCGCAAACCTGCCCTTTGCGACGCGCGAAAAAGCGGAAATGTTCTGGATCGTCAACAATCAAAACATTCTGGAATTTTTTAAAGCCATACCCGAAGAACGGCATTTGTTCTTGCGCTACGAAGACATGGTCCAAAATCCGGAAAAGGCAATGCGCGAATTGTGCGAAAAAATCGGTATTGAATTCGACCCGGAAATGCTTAATCCCTACGGCGGCAATAAGATGCGGGACGGCGTCCATAAAGAATCCAAAATGGTGGGCGATCCGCGTTTCAATCAGCATAAAAGCATCGATTCCGGTCTGGCGTTTAAATGGCAAACGCTGCCCGAGGGCGACAGGTTAAGTCCGTTTGCCACGGAATTAGGGGTTCTGCTGGGCTACAACATCGCCGAAAAAGACCGCACCGAACGGCAGATTCCGCTAAAACCTGCAGAGCGCCCGAAAGATTTGCCGCTTTCTTTTTCCCAGCAGCGTCTTTGGTTTTTAGATCAGTTAGAACCCGGGAAAGCTCACTACAATATCCCCGCTGCGGTGCGTATTCACGGTCGGGTGGATAAAATTGCTTTGTATCATGCCATTCATCAATTAGCCGACCGGCACGAAGTATTGCGCACTGTTTTTACGACAAAAGACGGCAAAGCCTCTCAGGTAATTCAAACCGAAATGGCTATTCCCTTAGAGCGCATCAGTCTGCGGGAATTGCCGGAAGCCGAGCGGTTTGAACGGGCAATGCAGATAATCCGAAAGGACGCGCGTACCCCGTTCGATTTGGCAAAGGGTCCGCTGATACGCGTTAAAGTTATCGAATTGTCCGAAGACGACCATCTGTTGATGTTGAACATGCACCACATCATTTCGGACGGGTGGTCGGTGGGCATCATTATACGCGATTTAAGCGAATTATACGCAGCCCGGACGGAACAACGCGAACCAAATTTACCGGAACTGCCCGTTCAGTACGCCGATTACGCTATTTGGCAACAAAAATATCTTTCCGGAACCAGGCTTCAGTTGGAAATGAAATATTGGGAAGAACAATTTGCCGGAGCGCCGTCGCTGCTGGAGCTGCCCACGGATCGTCCGCGTCCGCCGGTGCAGTCGTTTAACGGGAAACGCTTACCGATTGAGTTATCTCCCCAGCTCTCTAAACGGATTAAAGAACTGGCGCGCGAACTGGACGCCACGCCCTTTATGGTTTTGATGGCGGCTTTTCAATTTTTACTGCATCGTTACGCCGGACAGGAAACCATTCTTGTGGGTACGCCCGTTGCCAATCGCAATCGGCGGGAAATTGAAAATCTGGTCGGTTTTTTTGTCAACACGCTGGTCATTCGCGGCGATTTTGAATCGGACACAACCTTTCGCTCTTTTTTAAATCAGATAAAAAAACGCGTCTCCGAAGCTTTTGCCCATCAGGATTTACCATTCGAAAAAATAGTGGACAGTTTAAAAATCGAACGCAATCTCAGTCACAATCCGTTATTCCAAGTAATGTTTGCCTATCAGCCGCCGCTTCTGCAAACCATGCAAGTCAGCGGCTTAACCTTTGAACCGGCAGAACCTGATACGGGTATCTCGAAATTCGATTTAACGCTCTCCATGGCGGAAATTGACGAAAAATTGTCCGGAATATGGGAATTCAATACCGATCTGTTCGACGCTTCCACAATCCGGCGAATGATTCGTCATTTCACCCATCTGTTAGAAGAAGTCACCGCCGATCCCGATCTGGTCACCGGTCGCTATAGCTTAATGACCGCCGACGAAATTAAACACATTATTGAAGGTTTTAACAAAACGCCGCGCTTGGATTATCCCAAAAACGCTCTTCTTCACCAATTATTTGAATGGCAGGCGGAGGCTTCTCCCGAGCGGATAGCCGTAGCCCTGGAAGACGACGCCGTTACTTTTGCCGAATTAAACAAAAGAGCAAATCGCTTAAGCCGCTATCTGATTAAAAAAGGAGTAAAAAGAGAAGATATCATCGCCGTTTTGATGGATCGTTCCCTCGATATGCTTGTAAGCATTTTAGCCGTCTGGAAATCCGGAGCCGCTTACCTGCCGATCGATCCTTCATATCCGGATGAACGAATCAAATACATGATAATCGATTCAAACGCCGGATTTGTACTTTCTCATTCGCCTTACGCGCAACATGAAGCCACGAATGACAGGGAATTTATTTATCTTGATAAATTGGAATCTCTTCTTGACAAAGAGAAAACAACGAATCCCAATCTTGCCGGGAATTCCGAACAATTGGCTTACGTCATTTATACTTCCGGCACCACGGGCAAACCCAAAGGAGTGATGGTCAATCACAAAACCGCCGTCAATTTAGCCTTTAATCTAAAAGACAAAATTTATGACAAAATAGGCAAAAGTGCGTTAAAAATCAGCTTAAACGCCCCCATTTCGTTCGACGCGTCCGTGCAGCAAATTATTATGTTAACGCAGGGGCATACGCTTCAGATTATCCCGCAGCAAATTCGTAACGACGGCGGCGCCTTGCTGGACTACATCAGAAAATATCAAATAGAATTGGTTGATTGCGTGCCATCTCAATTAAAGCTGTTAATTGACGCCGGTCTGTTTGAAACGAAAAAATGGAAACCGCTGGCGTTTTTGCCCGGCGGCGAGGCTATTGATCAAAAAATGTGGGATAAGCTTAATCAATCCCGCGAAATTCAGTTCTTTAATATGTACGGTCCTACGGAATGTACGGTGGATTCCAGTATTTGTCATATTAACGCCGCGCCCGGAAGACCCGTTATCGGCAAGCCGATTTCCAATGTGCGGTTTTACATTCTTGACGAATTCCAAAATCCTGTTCCCGTCGGTGTTCACGGAGAAATTTACATAAGCGGCGACGGGGTAAGCAGAGGGTATCTCAACAGACCGGAACTTACCGCGGAAAAATTTTTATCCGATCCCTTTTCCGACGATCCTAATCAACGCATGTATCGCACCGGCGACAGGGCGCGCTACCTGCCCGACGGAAATATTGAATTCCTCGGTCGGGTGGATACTCAGGTTAAATTCCACGGCTTCAGGATGGAACTGGGAGAAATAGAACACAACCTGACCAATCATCCCGGCATTAAAGACGCGCTCGTTGTTATTAAAGAATACTCATCGGGAGAAAAACGTTTAGTCGCTTACATAATTCCCGGG
>JAJRSN010000071.1 GCA_024278715.1 Calditrichota bacterium | reverse complement strand
TCCGCGAACAGGGCACGCACGAACAACTTTTGGCAATCGGCGGACTTTATGCCGATCTTTATGAAAAACAACAATTGGAAGAATTTGTAAGTCAGGTGGAATGAAAAATGCGAATAGTGACAATTGTTTTGGTTTTAATGGCGGCAACGGTTTTATCCCTCAACGCTCAGGCGGTAAATTCCATACCGAAAACAACCGAGCGCTATTACAAAGGAGATTACCGCCAGACCCGTTCCCTTCTTCATAAATCATTTGAAACGGAATTACAACGTGAAAAGTTTGACGCCCTCTATTACCGCCTCCGCTTTAAAATTGATTTTGCTAATCGGGAAATTAACGGGCATGCCGCGGAAAAATTTCTAAGCCTTCAGGATGATTTGCGGCAATTAACTCTAAATTTTAACTCTCAGCTAAAAGTGGATTCCGTCGGCGGAGCCGCAGTTTCTTACGACAGATCGGAAGATTTTTTGATTTTACAATTGGACAGTGCTTACTTAAAAGGACAGGAGATTGATGTCGAAATCTATTACTCGGGAAATCCGCAAAGGGAAGGATCGATCGCCTTTGTGTTTGACCGCATGCCCGATGAATCGCCGTTTGTCTGGACTTTAAGCGAACCCTACGGCGCCCGCAACTGGTTTCCCTGTAAAGACACGCCCTCCGATAAAGCCGATTCCGCCGATATCTTTGTTACAGTGCCCGAAGGCAATATTGTCGGATCGAACGGCGTGCTAAAAGATATTTTTACGGACGATGGAAATCGCAAGACATTCCACTGGCAGGTAAGGTATCCTATCGCTACTTATCTAATTTCCATAGTTGCCGGACCCTACGCTCATTTTCAAAACTATTATCACTATTCGGATTCCGATTCCATGCTTTTGGATTATTATGTGTTTCCCGAAAATCTGAACAACGCGCAATTCTACTTTGCTGACATGAGCGACTATCTGGACGCGCTTAGTTTTTATTTTGGACCTTATCCTTTTTTAAAAGAGAAGTACGGAATGGCGCAGTTTGGTTGGGGCGGCGGAATGGAACATCAAACATTAACCAGCATCGGTCGCGTGGGGGCTGGATGGACTTTTCTTTACGTTCATGAACTTGGTCATCAATGGTTTGGCGATCAGGTTACCTGTGCCTCCTGGCGGGACATCTGGCTGAATGAAGGATTTGCCTCTTACTCCGAAGCATTGTACGCCGAATGGGCGGGATTTAACGGAATCGAACCCGGCTCCGAGGCTTACCATAGTTATATGAATACTCAGTATTTTACCGATGACGGAACGATTCTCATCAGCGATACGACTACCTTTTCTTCTATTTTCGGCAGAATAGTTTATGATAAGGGATCGTGGGTGCTGCACATGCTGCGCAGGGTTATGGGCGACGAAAATTTTTTTGAAGCCTTAAAAAGCTATTTGAACGATCCCCGCTGGACTTACGGTTCGGTTCGTACCGAAAATTTTGAAGAGGTGTGTGAAAAAGTTTCCGGACTCGATTTAAGCGCGTTTTTTGATCAGTGGTTAAATTACCCGTTTTATCCGAAATACGAATACCAGTGGATTGTTACTCAAAATTATGCTAATAATATTATCGCGGAAGTCACCATAAAACAAACTCAAACGCAGACGCTTTACGTTATGCCCTTGGATTTAAAGTTTATTTTCAGCGACGGAAGCGATTCGATTCTTACGGTTCAAAACGATCAATTTACCCGGGATTATCGAATCAGGCTTTTCAAGGAGCCGGTTGCCATGATTCTGGATCCCGAAAACTGGGTCTTGAAAGAAGCAATAGAAAAGCAGGTCGAACGTTTTGTGGAAGGGGTTGAATTCCATCGCGTTTACCCCAATCCTTCGCACGGAGAAGTGTGGATCGAACTAATTCACTGGCAAAAGGAAGAGATACCGCTCGAAATTTACGATGTTTCGGGGCGTTTTATCCGGCGGCTCGAACCGGTTCGGAAAATTTACAATCTTCATTCTTATTTTTGGAACGGCAGGAATGAGCGGGGACAAAAGGTAAGCAGCGGAATTTACTTCGTTCGTACCGTTTCCGATAAATTCTCCGCTAAGTTGCAAAAAATTGTTATTTTGCGTTGATGTTGATAATGAAAAGAAAAAGATCGTCGGGTTAATTTGGCAAAATCACGTTTTCCGGTTTTACGCGCTTATTGTGAAGGCTTTAGACAATTGTCGCCAGGTGGCTTACCAAACTCTGTGGTTCGCGAAAATAGCCGTCGGCGCCGATTCGTTTGTTAAATTCGGGAGAAACAGGAGCGCCGCCGATGAAAATTTTATTTTCCGGAAATTTTTGTTTTAAAGCCTGCACAGTGGATTCCATACTCATCATCGTAGTTGTTAAAAGCGCGCTCAGCCCAATAAAGGCGTCCGGAATTTCCTCAAGCGTCGAGATAAATTCTTCAGCCTGAACGTCAACGCCCAGATCAATGACATTCCAGCCATTTCCTTTAAGAACCATGCGTACAATGTTCTTCCCGATGTCGTGTAAATCGCCGCTTACGGTGCCAATGATAAACGTTCCTCTGTATTTTGCTTCCCCGCTTTCAAAATGCGGTTGTAAGTGCGCCATTGCCGCGTTCATCGCTTTGGCGGCGATCAAAAGCTCGGGAATAAACGCTTTGCCCCGACCGAATTTTTCGCCGATGGCGTGCATTCCTGTCATCAGCGCGTCTTTGAGAATGACATTTGCAGAAACGCCGCTCTTTAACAATTGCGCGGTTAATTCCGACGCCCCTTCCTGATCTTTTAATTCCGGCGGATAAGGAGCGTTTTTATCGACCTTTCCCTTTTCAATACAAAATGCGAGTCTTTCAATCATATCTTTCATTGTCCGTCTCCTTTTT
>JAJRSN010000070.1 GCA_024278715.1 Calditrichota bacterium | reverse complement strand
GAAAACTTGCACAATAAAATATTAAAAAATCAACTAAAATTACCATCTTCTTGCATGTAGTAGAATTTTTTATAAGTAACTTATAAACCTTAGGCAGCAACCACTACTTTTTATGGAATTTACGGATTCAACAAAAATACCGCAGCGTGTTTGCCGCCTCGTCCGATTACTCCGATCCGGCAAATCGCCCGAAGTCGGACGTTAATAGATTAACGCTTAAATTCTTGCTTTTTTTGGCAGAATCTGTTAAGCGTTAAGAGGCATCTCCGGTAACTGGTTACTGGTCACATATTCGTTAAGCGTTAAGGGTGTAAGCGTTAAGCGAACCTCTTCAAATCCTAGTAGCTTGTGGTCACTGCTTTCTGATAATCTTTTGTCTTTTGTCTTACTCGTCATTCGTTACTCATCACACATTACGCGTCACGTATTACGACCTTGTCACTTTTCGTTAATCGTTAATCGTATAAGCGTTAAGCGGCTTCTCCAGTTACTCGTCACGCATTGCGTCTTTCTGCTTTCCGCTTTCTGCATTCTGATATTCTTTTTTCATTTACCCCGCTTTGGCGGTTAATGCTTATTCCGCTTAATAACCGACCGTCAACCGTGACCAAAATTAAAAGGATTGTACGCATATTCTCCCCTTTGCTTATGGTACCGAATCAATCCGCCTGAAAACCCGGTCCGCAGTTTTCAATCAGGCGGACAAGAAGCTTGCAGACCGAACAAAGAACGAAACGCAGTCAGTCTGATTGGCTTTCCACCTTTCCCTTTCGCAGGAATATCCAAAATCGTCCGCGCTTAAGAAAGGTGAGCGACAATGCAAAGACCCGGCAAAGAAAATAATCCTTTTCCAAACAGCAATAATTTTATTGTAAAATCGATCGGCAGACAAAAAAATCGAGGAATTATTCGGCGGGAGTGAAAGGAGAATGCGGTTCGTTTATTTTTAAGGGAAGTCCCGCCGACACGCGCTTTTTGATCGGGCAGGCGAATTAAGCCAAATTTCCGTCAGGAAAGATATTCTTATTGTTGCGATACAATTTAATAATTCGCCTTAACCTTCAATCATTACACAGCGGTTAACCGAAGCCGTCCCCGATCATCTTTTTCTGCAGACTGAACACGGATCCGTTTGCCTCGGGAGTCGATCCACTATCTATTTTAGTAAAACGAGCTTTCTGGTTGGCGCAAAGTCTTTGTCCGTCTCAAGACGATAGAAATAAATTCCGCTGGCAAAACCCGTTGCATTCCACTCCAGACGGTAGGCGCCCGCGGGCTGATTTGCCGAGACCAGTGTTGCCACCCTTTGTCCCAGTAGATTGTAAATGCTTAAATTTACCTTACTGGCTACCGGAATTTGATAGCTGAAAACGGTTGCCGGGTTAAAAGGATTCGGGTAGTTTTGAAAAAGCACAAATTCCTCCGGCAAAACAACCGAATCATCACTTAAAGCCGTAAGGTTAGAATCAGCCGCAAAATCAATGCTTGAAACCCAATACGGATAATTATTGCTGTAAATCTTTACATTAAAACGAATGGGATTGCCAGAGGTGCTGTCCGGATCATAGCCTTCGGCATAGATGAAGGTAAAAACATTGTGTATGTTTGTGGTATCGATTTGTCCGGCTGCCAGATTGTCTATTCTTCTTGTACTGTTAACCACCCTTTCTACTCGCGGATCAGTAGTACTGAGTTTTATTTTAAGATTTTTTGCAGTCGCCTGGCTGCCCTGATTTTGCAGAATCAGCGTCAGATATTGCATTTTATACCGTTCATTGTAGCCGGTACTGATGTAAAAAGGCTCTATTGGTAGTACGGGACCGACAGTAGTGAATTTACCTGCGTACTGCGATTGGTGAATATCGGATAAAAGCGACGCAGCCAATATGCTTACATTAAAGTGATTTTCGAACCCGGGGGGAATAATCCAGGTTCCGGAAAATTGCCGATTGCCGAACGAGCTTTTGGCGGGAACGTCTGAATTCAAAGGCACAACTTCGCGAAGACTTAAATCAAGAGATTCGATAATGGCTGAAACCGAAATTCCGCTGCTATCGGCGTTGAAGATTTCAGACTCGATGCGCAGCGTATCTTTGCCAGCCCTCAATGCTTTGGAATTGATTGACGCCGCCTGAATAAAAAAAACGGTATCCGGTTCGATAACTCCTCGTCCCAACGCCATTATCAAATGGGGATAGACGTCCCCCTCGGCAATCCTGAAAATATTATTCTGACCAGGCCATGAGCTGGATGCAGGTCCGACTTCGTAAACAAAAGCATATATTTTGTTTTTAGCGGTTTGTTCTCCGTACATCCAGTCGCCCGCATCGCCGTTAGCCGGATAATTATCAGGCGGATTTTGTAAGATATAATCGTTGTACTTAATCATTTCGGAGCCCAGGCGGATAAAAATTGTCAAATCCGGTTCCGGCGGGCGCGCATTTAAATCGTAGCCATAGGGATAAAAAATAACCTTCCAGGCGGCGTGAAGAACCGAAGCGATCCGGAAATTATGATTTGTGCAGAAATCTCTGATTACCTGTGATTCGGGCTCGGAAAAAGGAGCGGCGCCGCGATAGCTCCAGCTTGACGGATTCGCGCTCGAACCGAGATCGTCATAGCCCCATTTAAAACTGAAATTGCGGTTCAGATCAACTCCGTCATAGGCTTCTTCAAATACGCCGCTTCCATTGTTGTCTCTTTTGTTTTTGCGCCAATAACCGCCGCCCTTGGGATGCGTTTGCTCATTGTACACATAACCGTCGGGATTAATCACCGGCACAAAATATATTTCACGGTTGTTGACAAGATAGGTGACCAAAGGATTAGAACCATAGTTCTCCAGCAGGTAGTACATAAAATACATGAGCGAAGCCATGCTTTGCGGCTCTTTGGCGTGGATTAGCGAATTAAAAAACACTTCCGGCTCATCTTCCGTACTGTCCGGATTATCGGATATTTTTACCATCCAGATATCACGCCCTTCAAGGGATTTGCCGACTGATTTTTTAACGGTTATCAGGTGCGGATACAACATTCGCATGGAATCCAGTTCCACGAGGACTTCGTCAAAGGTGTAATAGCCGCCCATGCTGCCGAACTCGAATCCCTTAATACCGTATTGGGCTTTCATGCGCTTTTGCAAGGCGGGAAGTTGATCATCGGGCAGGCGGATGTTCTCTTCG
>JAJRSN010000069.1 GCA_024278715.1 Calditrichota bacterium | reverse complement strand
TTCCATGTCGCTTACTGGTATCCGCAAATGGCTGTTTATGACGATATTCAGGGTTGGGATTCTTATAATTACAGCGGACTGCAGGAGTTTTACAACGACTTTTCGGATTACGAGGTGGAAATTACCGTTCCCAAAGGATTTGTGGTTTGGGCTACCGGAAGATTGCAAAATATTGATCGGGTTCTGGAACCCAAATATAAAGAACGCTATCAAAAGGCGTTAATGTCTGATGAAATCGTTCATGTTATTACCGAGGCAGATTTGGAAAAAGGCGAAATCACAAAGCCAAACGAGTGGAACAGTTGGAAATATGCGGCGCAGGGAGTGCCGGATTTTGCCTTTTCGACCAGCGATCATTATCTGTGGGATTTAACCAGCGCGGTGGCGGATAGCCAGACAGACAGAAGGGTTTTGATCGGAGCCGCGTATAAAAGTAAATCCAGGGATTTTTACGAAGTGGCTGAAATCGCTAAAAAGGCGATACTTTATTTTTCGACCGTCATGCCCGGCGTCCCTTTTCCTTATCCTTCTTTAACGGTTTTTAACGGGCAGGGAGGAATGGAATTTCCCATGATGGTTAACGACGGTTCTTCCGGAGAGCTGTGGGGCACCGTTCATGTGACCAGCCACGAAATCGCTCATACCTATTTCCCCTTTCTGATGGGCATTAACGAAAGAAAATACGCCTGGATGGACGAAGGCTGGGCGACTATGCTGCCCTTTGCATTCCAGCAAAAAGAAGCGCCCGGATACGATCCGATTAAACGCACATCCGACAGATACCTGAATGTTGCTGGCAGCGAATTCGATATTCCAATGATCGTTCCGACTGTGGTTTACGGCTCCCATTCAAGAAGTTCCTACCGTAACGCTTCCTATAATCGTTCGGGAATTGCTTATTATTTATTAAAGGAAATGCTGGGAGAAAAAGAATTTTTAAAAGCTTTGCAAACTTACATAAAACGCTGGCGCGGAAAACATCCCATTCCGTATGATTTCTTTTTTACTTTTAATGAAGCGACGGGAGAAAATTTAAACTGGTTCTGGAAGCCCTGGTTTTTTGATTTCGGGTATCCGGATCTGGCGTTAAAATTAAAAGAGAAAAACGGGAAAAATTTGCTCGTCGAAGTTCAAAAGAAAGGACTTTTACCGGTTCCCGTTTATTTGAAGGTTGTTTTGGCAGACAGCAGCGAAAAGGTTGTTAGGAAATCCATGAGCGTTTGGCGGGACGGCAAACAAGCTATTACGATTCCCGTAAAAGCGGATAAAAAGATACTTAGGTTAGAATTGGGAAATGCGCATATTCCGGATGTAAAACCTGAAGACAATGTTTTAAAAATCGCTGAATAAAAAATAATAGCTTAGCCGAGCCTTCCCCGTTTCTGTGTTTAAGAAATGGGGTAAGGAGTCGGTTCGAATAAAAATGACAAAAGCGCGTTACTATTGAAAAACAGAAGTTACGCTTTAAAAAAAATAATTCAGAACTTTTTTCTCTGTTTTTCGTAATCAAAGCATATTTAGATAAAGCAGGTTTATTTTAAATTGAACGGGAATGAATAACTTGCTACATTCTTGTTCAGACTCGTCGGAAGAAATTTAGCTTCAGCATGGATGCCTTCAATTTGATATTTTCCTTTCAGGTGATGCAATGTCCGATGAAAAGCGAGCGAAAAAAGAGCTTCGTCAACCGCAGATAGGCGTGGGAGCCGTTGTCATTCATAAAAATCGCGTACTTTTGGTAAAGCGAAAAAATCCGCCCGCGGAAAATTTATGGGCGATTCCGGGCGGTAAATTACAATTCGGAGAAACCCTGCGGCAAGCCGCCGAACGTGAAATTCTCGAAGAAACGGGCGTATTAATAAAAGCGGGCGAAATCGTTCACACATTCGAAATCATCGATCGTGATGCCGAAGGGCAAATACGCTATCATTACATCATTATCGATTTATCGGGCGAATATATTTCAGGCGATCCTTCTCCTGACGACGACGCGCTTGAAGCCCGCTGGATTTCCAAAGAAGAATTAAAAAATTTCCCGGTTAACAAATTCACCAGAGAATTGCTCAGAAAGAAGTTCAATTTTTAAAAGCAAGTTCAATTTGAATTAATTAAAGGAGGTGTTTATGAACAAAAAACTATTGCTCGTTTCAATTGTTTTGGTCAGTATGAGCTTTATGCTGTCCTGCACAACGGGGCAAAAAGAAAAAGTGCCGCCGTTGATTCCGATGAAGGATTTTTTCAGGAATCCCACCAAAACGGCATTTAAGCTTTCTCCCAACGGAGAATATCTTGCCTTTTTGCAGCCCTGGAAAAATCGGCTGAACGTTCATGTTCAAAAAATCGGAGAAGACAAGATTACGCGGATTACCGACGCCGTGAACAGAGATATTGCCGGATTTGCCTGGGCGAATAACGAAAGAGTGGTTTATGTACAAGATAAGGCAGGCGATGAAAATTTTAAACTGTACGCGGTAAACATCGACGGCTCAAATCCGAAAGTTTTAACGCCGTTTGAAAAGGTGCGCGTAATGATCATCGACGATCTCGAAGACAATCCTAATGAAATGATTATTCAGTTGAACAAGAGAGATCCCCGTATATTTGACGCTTATCGAATCAATATCAATACCGGCGAAATGACAATGATCGCTCAAAATCCGGGAAATATTACCCAATGGATCACCGACTGGGATGGCAATATTCGTCTGGCGATCACCACCGACGGCGTAAATACCAGCCTGCTTTATCGTGAAGAAGAAACAAAGCCCTTTAAAACGGTTTTAACGACTTCATTTAAAGAAACATTGCAGCCGTTATTTTTTACTTTCGATAACAATAAGGTAATTTATGCAGCTTCAAATCTGGGACGGGATAAAACAGCAATCATCAAATTTGATGTGCCCAATGCCAAAGAAGTGGAAGTCGTCTATGAAAATCCCGAAGTTGATGTTTACACATTGCTGAAATCGAAAAAGAGAAAAGTAATCACCGGAGTAATTTACAATACGGACAAACGGCATTACGAGTTTTTTGACAACCAGCGTAAACAATTGCAGGAAGAGCTGGAAAAAAAGCTGCCCGGTTATGAAGTGATAGTAACAAGTATGAATCGTAACGAAGATAAAGTGCTTGTGCGAACCTATAGCGATAAAACCCGCGGCGCCTACTATTTTTACGATTTAAAGAGCAAAGATTTCAAAAAATTGGTTGACATCAGTCCCTGGCTGAAAGAAGAGTACATGGCGGATATGAAGCCCATTCAGTTTAAGTCGCGCGACGGTTTAACCATCCACGGATATTTGACGTTGCCGAAGGGTGTTGAGCCTAAAAATTTGCCGGTGGTCGTTAATCCCCATGGCGGTCCGTGGTATCGGGATAGCTGGGGATTTAATCCTGAAGTGCAGTTTTTAGCCAATCGCGGGTATGCCGTGCTGCAAGTAAACTTTCGCGGCTCCACGGGTTACGGTCGGAATTTTTGGGAGATCAGCTTTAAACAGTGGGGCAAAAAGATGCAGGACGATATTACGGACGGCGTTAAATGGTTGATTAAACAGGGTATCGCCGATCCGAAAAGAGTCGCCATTTACGGCGGTTCCTACGGAGGATACGCCACCTTAGCGGGTCTGGCGTTTACGCCCGATTTGTACGCCTGCGGGGTTGATTATGTCGGCGTTTCCAACTTGTTCACCTTCCTGAATACCATTCCGCCTTACTGGAAACCCTATTTGGAGATGTTTCACGAAATGGTGGGCGATCCGAAGAAAGACAGCCTGCTTTTGGCTGAAGCTTCGCCCGTTTTTCACGCCGACCGAATCAAAGCGCCGTTGTTCATTGCACAGGGCGCCAACGATCCCCGCGTGAACAAAGCCGAATCGGATCAGATGGTCGAGGCGCTGAAAAAACGCGGAGTTAAAGTGGAATACATGGTGAAAGACAACGAGGGTCACGGATTCCGCAATGAGGAAAACCGTTTTGATTTTTACGCTGCCATGGAAAAGTTTTTAGCCAAATACATCGGCGGAAGGGTTGCTCCAAGCGATTCTTCCAAATAATGACCGCAGATTGATCCGATTACGCTGATTGCGCCGAGGAGAACAATTCGATCCGCAGCGGTTTATTAGTATTTATTGAGATAATCCGCTTAATATGATTTTTTAAAGCCCCCTGCGCAAGGGGGTTTTTAATTTTACAAATTATCACAAAATATCAATACTTAACCTTATTAACTTGTTATTCAGCCCCGGTTTTGATTATCCGAAAATTTGCTTTTTATTCACTTCGCTTTTAAAATGAATTGCGTTGCATGGCGGGAGTCAAACCACCCGAATTTTTAAGTGCTCATATCCCGAATGAAGGACGGGTGAAATATCTGAAAAAATTTTTGTCAGGGACGATGAAATGCATTAAAAACAGAAAAAAACATGTTAATGAATTTTTCAGGAATTAATCGTTGAAAAGAGAGGAGAAAATTTTGCGGATTTTGTTAATAATTGTTGCGCTTATTCCACTTTTTTATTGTAACACAAAATCTGATTTAAAACCCACTCAGGATAATGGTAAGTGGTTTTTCTTAAACAAAGAGGACCTCTCCGCCGGCGTTCATCACACGCGACATGCGGAAATCTTTGGCAAATATGTGGAGGGTTACAATAAATTTGTCTTAATGGGTATCGATAGCGCGCAATCACATGCGCCGGATGGGGGCGGCTATTTCATCGGTCTGAAAGCCGATCCTCCGGAATCGCCAATTGGTTACGAATTGAAACTGTTTGGGGAGTCTTTGTTAAAACCTCCGCGTTCAACCAGTTATTGCAGCGGGTCAACATACACGGCGTTTATCGAAGCGTTAAACCTTATTTTTAGCGACGGACAAAATCAAATTAGTCCGCAGCGATTGGAAGCCCTGCGCATGCAGGAACCGGACGGCGGACGGCGCGAGGATTATGTGAAGTTTTGGGGATATTGGAACGCCGACGGCTACGGTAATCATTTTGCGCTGGTTCAATATTCCAAAATGGGAGAAAGAATTTCACCGCAAAGAGCGCGTCCTGGCGATTTCATGAATATCTCGTGGAAAAAAGGCGGCGGGCATTCGGTTATTTTTCTCGGCTGGTATCGGGATGAAAAGGGAGGTAAAAACGTGGTTTACTGGGCAAGTCAAAAAGGAACCAACGGCATGGGAGACGCGGTTGTACCTGTTGAGCGCATCAGAGAGGTTTGCGTTGTCCGGCTGACTAATCCCGAAAGGCTTTTTTCCTTTAATATTGACGAACCCGTGCGGACGGACGTAAAAGGCGATTCCATTCAATTTCCTTCTGAGAACTAAGACGGAGAAAATTTTTGAAAAAGACAACTTTTTTTCAGGGGACTTTGTGGGTTTTTGTGCTCGTTCAATTGGTTTTGGTCTGGAAATACTACCCGTTGTTACCCGAACAGATGGCAATTCATTTTGACGCGTTGGGTCGGGCTGATAGCTGGGCTTCCAAAACTGTTTTTTGCGGGATAAACCTGGGTTTGTTGGTATTTGTGGCGGGTCTTTTTCATTTAATGACTTATTTGCTGCCGCGCCTGCCGGCGGAACTGATTAATCTTCCGAATAAAAGATACTGGCTTGCGCCCGAAAGGAAAGCAGATACTCTGAAAATGATGATTCACTATCTCCTAATGATAGGAAACTTAACCATGCTCTTTTTATTCGGCTTGTTCTATCTGGTTTTGCAAACCAATTTTTACCGGACATTTAAGTTGGGACGGGAGTTCTGGTTTTTGTTTGCTCTGTATCTGGCGCTTGTTGCTTTAAAAACCATTCAACTGATAATTCACTTTAGTCGCAAGCATCCCGATTTTTCTTCGGGAATTAAGTGACAGGGACGTGACGAGTGACAGAGTAACAAGTGACAAAGCGGACTGAGGAGCAATTCATAAATCGTCAATCATTAATCATAAGTCGTAAATCCGAAATCCGAATATCGAAATCCGAAACAAATTCGAATAACCGAATGACAGAAAGGTGACAAGTAAGATTAAAGTTCTTTCAAGATTAAAGATAAAAGCGACAAGTGATATAGTAACAAGTAACCAGTGACAAGGACGTGACTCGTAGTTTGGAGAGGCACGATTACACGCTTATACCCTTAACGCTTAACGAAGAAAAGGT
>JAJRSN010000068.1 GCA_024278715.1 Calditrichota bacterium | reverse complement strand
TGACGCCGTTCAACCCGAACGCGCTTTAAACCACAGTCCTCTTTTTCAGGTGGTGTTTACTTTGCAGAACGCGCCCGAATCGGACGGAATGCAATCGGATGATTTGAAATTCGAACCTTTTGAGGCGGAAACCGGAATCGCCAAATTCGATTTAACCCTTTCCATGATCGACAGCGGCGACCGTTTGCAAGGCTCCGTGGAATTCAATACCGATCTTTTTGACGACGCGACCATTGAAACGTTCGTCAACCAATTTGAATATTTAACGACGCAAATAGTTGACCGACCCGATGAAATCATCGGTAAATTACCATTGGAAGTACAAACAGAACCGCCAAAGCCGGAAGCCGCCGAAATTCCCGAATCGGAGGCAAAAAACATTCTCGACTACTTAAAGATGCGCCCGGAAGGGGGAGGAGTAGTGGAAGTAGGTCGGGATCCGCTCCTGACTTACTCCACTTTATTTTCTGAAGCCGGGAAGATCGCTTTGTTCTTAAAAGAGCAATTTACAACCGATCATTCCGGCGCTGTGGCAATTGCGGCAAAAAACCCGATCCGCTTTTTTGAAGCTTTACTGGCTGTCTGGGCAACGGGAGCGGCAGCCTTGCCTCTTCCGCCCCATCTTACCGCCGAAGAGATGTCCGCGCTGATAAAACAGGCGCAAATCGAACATGTTTTGACGGATTTTATTTCTGACACCGATTTCAAAGATTCGAATACAAACATTATCGACGTTGCCGAATTGCCGCAGCCGGAATCCGTTGATTTACCGTTATTTGGCGGGCAGCCAAACAAATTCGCGCTGATTATCCCCCTTTGGGAGAAAGAGGGGATTGAATTAATTCCCGTTACGCATCGTTTACTAATGGCGCAAATCAAGAATACCGCCGACATTTTTGAACTCGATTCGCAATCACGGTTTTTGTCGTTTTCTCCGTTCTACAGGATTGAAGGTATTTTAGAAGCGCTCGCTTCGCTTGTTTCGGGATCGCTCTATTTTTCTTTGAACTCCGCTTCTCTGCCGTCCGAAGAAGAATTGTTAAAATTTTTGGATGCGGAAAAAATCACCCTTTTACGGACACCCGAATCGATTATTCGGGAATTGTCCGCGCCTCTGCCTTCTTCTTTACGCGGAATTGCTTTTTACACCCTTCATCCGGACAGAACGATTAAAACGGTATTTCCCCGGGAAGTGCAATTTATTAACACAATCTGCCTGGCAGAGTTGTCCGGCTTTGTCGCCTGCTCCAAATTCGATCGGATTAACGAGAAAACAAAATTCACCTTCGGGACTTTCCTTCCCGGATTTCAATTTTTGATTCTGGATAAAGCCCTGAATCCCGTATCCGCCAATACGATCGGCGATCTTTATGTCGCCAGCCCGTTTTTGGACGAGCCGGATTATCCGAATATCGGCAAAACGTCCGCGGAACGATTCATTCCCAATCCTTTTAAAGAACTCTCCGCAGAGCGGTTATTGTTCACGGGCATTCGCGCCAGATTCAATAACGACGGCGCGTTAGAGGTCGTCTTACCCGACGACAACCACATTATCATTAACGGAAAACCGTTTTCATTGGAACGAATACGGGAAAGATTGATTCGCCATCCTTTAATCGAAGACGCAAGAATTGGCAAAATACACACCCCGCACGGCATGAAGTGGACAGTTATGCTTTTAACCCAAAACGAAGAATCCTGGCAGGAGCTTACCGAATATCTGCAAAACCGGATCGAATTTTTTAACATATTGCCGATCAAGTTGGCGTTCACAACGCAGTTCGATTCGGAGCTGCGGTTAACCTCCGCGGAATCCGTCTCCTCCGGACGTAAGGAAGCGCAAACCGAAAACGAGAAAATATTGCTAAAAATCTGGAAAAACATCCTTAACAAAGACGACATCGGTATTGACGATAACTTCTTCGAGCTGGGCGGCGATTCCATTCTGACCATTCAGATTATTTCGCAGGCTTCGCAACACGGATTAAGAATTACGCCTAAAAGCTTTTTTGAAAATCCGACGATTGAACATTTGGCTAAAACAGCGACAGACCTCGAGGCTGAACAGGAAATATTGAGCGGACCAGTTCCCCTTACTCCCATTCAACAAAGCCTCTTTGAGCAAATGGGAGATAAAATCAACCGCTTTAATACGTCAATGATGTTTGAACTCGGACTGCCGCTTGATATTGAAATTGTGGAACAGACCGTTCGGCAACTGATTGAACACCATCCCACCCTGCGTTTACAATTCGAAAAGAATGAGCAGGGCTGGTTTCAAAGTCTGGCAAGCGAAGAAATCGGCGGATTCCTCGACTACCACGATCTTTCCGGATTACGCAGTATTCAAAGAAGAAAAGCCGTCAGGCAAATCGCGGCTGAAACGCAGGAAAGTTTTAATATTCGGCAGGCTCCGCTCTTCCGCTTTGTTTACATGTATGGCGGATCAAAGGCTTCCCATCGATTGCTAATCGTGTTTCATCACCTGATTTTCGACGGTTTTTCCTGGAGAATTCTCATCGAAGATTTTATGAATATCTATCAAAGTCTGTCGCAGCAAAAAGAGCCGCAACTGCCGCCGTCTTTTACGCCTTACACAAACTGGGCTAAAAAATTGTATGAGTTCGCCCGGGACGAGTTTGTCAAATCTACTTCCGGCTTCTGGCTTAATTTGACCAAACAACGCTACAACACACTAAAAGCGGATAATCCTGAGGGAGAAAATACCTTTGCCTCGTCCAGGCACATTACCCAGTCGCTTTCCGCAGAAGAAACCGATCTGTTCGTCAAACGCCTGCCGGGCAAATTGCGGGTTTCGGTTGACGCGCTCTTTTTAAGCATTTTGGGTAAAACATTGCAAACTTGGCAAAATGGAGACCGGTATTTGATTGAACTTTACAGCCACGGACGTCACTCTCCTTTTGAGACCATGGATGTTTCGCGAACAATAGGGTGGTTTACCATTGCCTATCCGTTTGACCTGAAAATTCAGCGGGATGAGGATTGGATTTCATTTGTCAAACAGATCGATCAGGAATTAAAATCGGTGCCTTTAAACGGACTTAGCTACGGATTACTTCGCTACAGCGCTACAGACCCGAAATTAAAAGAAGAATTGTTAAGCATCCCTCAGCCGCAGATTAATTTCAACTATCTCGGGCAGTTCGATCAGGGAATGAATGTGGAGAATGCCGCCGAATTACCGTTCCGCATGGCTTCGGAATCCGTGGGATCCGAGCAGCATCCGGACGCCGTTCGTCAGGCTCAACTCTACCTTGTTTGCATTGTGAGCGGAGGTCAGTTGCACATTCGCTGGCTGTATTCCAAAAATGTTTTTAAAGCCAAAACCGTTAAGAAATTAGCCGGATATTTTGAAGAGCAATTAAAATCAATCATAAACGCTCTGGGACAATAGAAAGGAATATATTTAATGGACGCGCTTTTGGGAATAACCTTTAAGGATTGGATAAGGTTAATCAAACAAAATAAAATAACGCCTGCCCCCGGATATATCGGACGCAGTTTAATGCTCCTTTTCTTCAGCTTTAATAACAGCACATACAAGAAAAAAGAAGAAAAAGTTTATGGTCCGCGATATGAAAACGTTGAAATTCAGCCTCCGATTTTTATTTTAGGGCACTGGCGTTCGGGAACAACGCTTTTGCATTCGCTGCTGGCTCTGGACAAACATTTTGCTTATCCCAATACATTTCAAATATCTTATCCGCATACCTGTTTGTATCGCGAAATGGGGATGAGAGAGTATATGAAAAGAATTAAAGACGCATCTTTCAAACGTCCCATGGACAATATCGAAGTACAATTCGATTCGCCCGCCGAAGATGAAAACGCCATCGCCATAATGGGTTTGAAATCGCCGATTCTTACCTGGACATTTCCGAAGAATGAAGCTTTTTATGCCCGTTACCATACATTCAAAGACGCGCCCAAAGAAGATTTTGAAGCTTGGAAAAACGCTCTGATCAAGTTTTACAAAAAGCTGACCTGGCGTTACAAAAGACCGCTTATTCTGAAATCTCCCGTTCATACGGCAAGGGTAAAGATATTGTTAGACCTGTTTCCCGACGCGAAATTTATTCATATTTATCGTAACCCTTTCAGAGTCTTTCAATCCACGCGTTTCCTCTATCACTCATTGATTCCTTTGGCGTCTCTTCAAAAACCGCCTGTGGATCAGTTTGATTCTGCGATTATTCGCAATTACAAAACCATTTACGATGCCTATTTGGAAGAAAAGAAATTGATACCCGAGGGGCGTCTGGTCGAAATACCTTTCGAAACCTTTGTAAAAGACAAAATGGCGGGTTTAAAAAAAATCTATGACGAATTGAGTATTCCGCACTTTGATGAAATACAACCCAAATTTGAAGACTATTTAAACTCAATTTCGGGGTACAAAAAAAACGAACATCAACCTATTCCTCATAATGTTAAAGAGCAATTGAAAAAGGAATGGGCAAAGTTTTTCGACGCGTTCGGATATCCGATGAAAGATTTTGACGATTAAACATTCAAACAGAGAAAATGCCGGATTTAACACAATTAAAGATTCGCATTTTAAATAATTTTTTTATAATATTAATTTTAATAAAGTTAATCAGGTAAAAAAGACACAAAAAATATGAAATCAGAAGTTGCAGAAGTAGTAAGCAATAGCCAGGTAACGGAAACCGAACCAAAGAAATTATTCAATAGAAACTACCTGCTTCTGTGGCAGGGACAGTTTGTCAGCCGTATCGGTTCCCAGATATTTTTATTCGCCATGATTGTCTGGGTTACCGAAACATTTAAATCCACAAGTTTAGTCGGCTTGCTGGGTATGATAGCCGGAGTTCCGCCCGTTTTATTAAGCGCCATTGCCGGCGCCTTTGCCGATAGGTATTCGAGAAAGGCTATTATTGTCTGGAGCGATTTGCTTAACGGAATCACTATTATTTTTCTTTCTTTTGTTTTTTTCTTCATGCCCGACAATTTGGACGTGATTGTAATTTCTTTAATTGTCGTAAGTTTACTTTCCTCGTCCATCAGTTCTTTTTTCTCCCCTGCAATCGGAGCGGCTCTTCCGGATATCGTCCCCAAAGAACGCATTCCGGCGGCAAATTCCATGGGACAACTTTCCATGCAGATCAGCCGCCTGATAGGTCAGGGTTTGGGCTTTCAACTTCTTCAGATGTTAGGCGCTCCTCTTTTAATTCTGTTTAACGGCATTACGTATATATTTTCGGGAATCAGTGAAAGTTTTATCGTCATTCCTCAAAAAATACCCGAAAGAATCGGTACAATAAAGAACCAGTTAGACGCCTTTAAAAAGGACATTAAGGAAGGATTCGACTATATCTGGCAGCGTAAAGGTCTTCGCCACCTTGTGTTTATTACTATTTTCATGTCTTTTTTCTCGGCGCCGGTGATGGTTTTGCTGCCGTTTTTTGTAAGGGATTTTTTGGGCGTTTCGCTTAATTGGTACGGTTACATGCTGATTACTTTCGGCATCGGAACAACGATCGGTTACGCCGTTGTCGGAATTTTTAATTTTAAAGGCGCGACCAGAAAAAATCTGGTTATTCTGTTTACAATTCTGGAAGCAAGTTCCACCGTTTTATTAGCCTATTCTCACAATCAATATCAGGCGGTTACAGTCATCTTTTTTCAGGGACTCTTCAGCGGATTTGTTATGGTTAACATTACCTCTTTGATGCAAATGACAATATCAACGGAAATTCGCGGTCGTGTTTTCGGAGTGGTCACCACCTTAACTGGCAGTATTGCGCCTATCGGTATGGCTTTGGGCGGTATTGTGGCGGACCTGATCGATCAGAATATTCCATTGATTTTTGTGGTTTGCGGCTA
>JAJRSN010000067.1 GCA_024278715.1 Calditrichota bacterium | reverse complement strand
CTGCCGGTCAGTTTTTTTGTTATTTACAAAATCGGGCAGAGCATTCGCCGACGCAGCCGGAAAGTATTCAAGCAGGTGGCGGACGTGGTTCTCGTATTTCAGGAGGCAATTTCCTCCATCAGTATTGTCAAAATTTTTACCAATGAAGAAAAAGAAGAAAATCGGTTTAAAGCGACCAATTATCAGTATTTTAAAAAACTATTCCGCGCCGAACGCTTAAAAATTGCCACCACGCCGATCAATGAAATTTTAATGGTTCTCACCCTTGTTCTCTTGCTCTGGATCGGCGGACGCATGGTGTATTTAAACGCCGGTCTGCAAGCCGAAGATTTTGTCCGTTTTCTTGTGTTCCTTTTTGCCATGTTTAAACCCATTCAGGAATTTTCCGGAATTAACAACACTATTCAAACGGGTCTGGCGGCGGCTGAACGAATCTTTAATATTCTGGAGCAAAAAGAAGAGCTCTATCAATCCGAACATTCCATAGATATTAAGGAATTTAAAGACAAAATCAGATACGAAAATGTGTATTTTAAGTACAATCCGGAAGATGAATTCGCGCTTGAGGACATTAACATAACCATTAACAAGGGCGAAACCGTGGCTTTTGTCGGTCATAGCGGCGCGGGAAAAACCACCATTGTCGATTTGCTGCCCCGTTTTTACGATGTTTCAAAGGGAAGAATCACCATCGACGGCATCGATATTCGCGAGCTGAATTTGCAGTCGTTGAGAAAACTGACGGGACTGGTAACGCAGGAGACCATTCTTTTTAACGACACCATTCGAACCAATATTGCCTATGGTTCGGCGGGCGCTACCGAAGAAGATATCATAAACGCCGCAAAAGCCGCCAACGCCTGGGAATTCATTCGGCAATTCGATCTGGGACTCGACACGCATATCGGCGAACGCGGAGTAAAACTTTCGGGCGGGCAGAAACAACGTTTAGCCATTGCCCGAGCAATCCTTAAAAATCCGCCGATTTTGATTCTCGACGAGGCGACTTCCGCGCTTGACACGGAATCCGAACGTTTGGTGCAGGAAGCCATTGAAAAATTGATGAAAAATCGCACGGTTTTGGTCATCGCTCACAGACTCTCAACGGTTCGCAATGCAAATAAAATTGTAGTGATGAATCACGGAAGCGTTGATCATATCGGAACTCACAAGGAACTTTATTCGAAAAGCCGCATTTATCGAACATTGTACGATAATCAATTGTTAGCCGGACAGGTTGCGGTGTAGTTCTTTAACGCCAAAACCATAAACCCTGAATTTGGAATCGGAAACCCCGGACATAACAAATGCCGCAAGGTTCTGAGTCGCACAAAAAAATAATTATCATTCACGGAGTCGGAGAATTCACCTTATGCTTCTTCGAAAGACTAAAAAAAGATTCGTGGTGTATTTACTGATCTGTTTTTTTTCCCTCTCTTCTTTCGCTCTTCTTTACGCTCAGGCGGCGGAAGAAAAAATTACCGATCAACCCTATCTCGTCTCGCAGTTGCCATTCGAAATCGGAGAAAGGCTTATTTTTCGTCTGCGGTACGGATTCATAACTGCCGGCACGGCTGAAATGAAGGTATTGGGTTTGATTGAGAATGACTACGGCAGGTACTACCATATTCAGACAACCGCCCGCAGCGCTTCGGCGTTTGATTGGGTTTATAAGGTGCGCGACGTTGTAAGCACTTATATGGACGCTCAAACTCTGTACCCTTTGCATTTCGAAAAACTGCTTCGCGAAGGCGGATACAAGGCGGATACGTTTGTCGATTACTTTCAGGACGATTCCGTCGCGAAAGTGAAATACATCCGCTATAAGGACGGCATGAAAATAAAGAAGCAAGAAGAATATGATGTTCCGATTCCGACCGGCGTTTTTGATGCCCTTTCGGCGCTTTATTATGTTCGAACGCTTTCCTTAAAAGGCGGCGAATCGGTCTATGTTAACAGCCACGAAAAGAAAAAAGTTTACGACCTGGAAATCCGAATATCCGGACCGGAAACGGTTAAAGTGAAGGCTGGAAAATTCCGCTGCCTTAAACTTGAGCCTTTACTGAAGGGAGAAGGAATTTTTAAGCATAAAGGGAAACTCACTATTTGGGTCACGGATGACGATTTAAAAATTCCCGTACAAATGAAAACCGAAGTCGTTGTCGGTCACATTACCGCCGAATTGATCAAAATAAAAGGCGTGTCCAAACCGATTCCTGCCAAAATCGATTAATACGATCCGTTGATTTTCTGTTTACGGAATTTCTGCCTTTGCCACGTTCAGCCCGAAATAGGTGTAATGCGTGATGCGTGATGCGTGATGCGTGATGCGTGATGCGTATAAATGATTATCGACATTTAATCAAATGTCATTAAAAAGGAGCTGAAATTCTAATTTTAAGATTTAACTTTGGATTTACGATTTTCCTCCTAAATCTACTTTATCACTTTTCGTTAAGCGTTAAGGGTATAAGCGTTAATCGGCAGTGGTACCAAGTTACAGGTTGAGTTTAAATTGTCGCTTTAATCTTTAAAAGACTTTAATCTTAATTGCAACCTGCAACTTGTGACTCCGTCACT
>JAJRSN010000066.1 GCA_024278715.1 Calditrichota bacterium | reverse complement strand
CGCACAGTTTTATGTCTTTGGATCGTAAATTTGATTTCATCGGTTTTTCGACCAAAGTGCCGCCGGGCGCCGGATTTAGTCTGGGCTGGATTCACAGCGGCGTTGGCGATATTCAGGGATATAATATGATCGGCGAACAAACGGGCAATATCGATCATAATCTTAATGCCATCTATTTTAATTTTGCCCGCATATTTGCCGGTAAATTTGCCATGGGTCTTACCATTAAACACATCCGTGAAGATATGGGATTTGGCGAAGACAATTACAATGCCAGCGGCTGGGGATGGGATTTTGGCGCCGCTTTTGTGTACAGCGAAAATATTACCCTGGCAGCCAGCTTGCGCGATGTGGGATCTAAACTGACCGCTAACACCGATAAACTGTTTCAATTTGGCGGAACCACGGTTTTTAACTTCCCGAAAATATGGAGCATAGGCGCAACTTATCTGACGCCGGTACGCTGGCTGCGCGTGAATTATGCCTTCCAGGGTACAAAGTACGACCAAAGTCACCATTTTGGTCTGGAGGCGACCTATCACAATATTCTCGCCTTGCGTCTTGGCTATAACCGCGATAAATTGACATTTGGCGCGGGAATGGGCTTTACCCTGTGGAAATTTTTCTCCACCCTTGATTACGCGTTTTTGCCTTCCGTGGTGGACGAAGGTGCCAGTCATGTTTTTTCATGGCAGTTTTATTTGAATTAGGAGCTGTTGATGTACCGAAGCATTTTGATCTTTCTTCTTACGATAATTTTAAGCTCAATGAGTTTTGCCGGCGACGAAGCGGGTATGGCTTTTTTGAAACTTCCGGTTGACGCCAGATCGGCGGCAATGGGCGAAGCGGCTACCGCCCTGACGAGCGATGCCGCAGCCGTTTACTGGAATCCGGCTTTACTGGCTCTGTCCCGGTCCAGAAGCCTGGTTTTTATGCACAATGCGTATCTGGCTGATATTGCCCAGGAGTTTGCCGCTTTTCAACTTTTTAAAGGTAAACACAATCTTGCTCTTTCCCTTAATTTGATGAACATTCCGGGTATTGAAATTCGCGGTAATAAACCCTCCGAACAACCAGCCGGAACAACCGAAGCCATTAATCTGGCGGCTGGCTTGAGCTACGCCCGTCAAATAAGGGGAGGTTGGACCTTTGGGCTGACGGCTAAATATCTTTATGAAAAATACTATCTGCAGGATGCAACGGGTTGGGCTGTCGATTTTGGCGTATTGAAAAAAGGATTTTTGACTTCCAAATTAGATTGGGGACTCGTTTTGCAGAATGCCGGTAAAATGCGCAAACTCAATGAAGAATCCACTCGTTTACCGCTTATCTTGCGATCCGGCATTTATTATCAAACACCATGGAATCTTAGCCTGACCAGTCTTCCGGTAAGTGCAACATTTGATTTTGTGTACCTGATTTCAGAAGAAGTCACAAATTTAAATGCCGGATTAGAAGTGCCGGTCATTCAAACATTCACCTTACGCTCCGGTTTGATCTATGATTGGGACAATGTTCGCTTCAGCCTGGGATTTGGTTTAAACTACAGGCAATATCAGTTGAACTATGCCTTTTCTCCCTATCCCTACAATTTGGGGAATTCCCATCGATTTTCGCTTAGCTGGTGGTTTTAGCGGCTGAATGACAATTATAGACCTTCTTATAGCGGACACAAATATTAATTAAAAGAATCTGTTCTTCAAAAAAATGTAGGGACAAATTTTACCAAATTTAAAATTTGAATTATTGTTTTTTAATAAATTAGTTGTTTTTCACTGTCAAAGTCGGGGAAATTCCCATCGTTTTTCTTTGAGCTTTTGGTTTTAAGTTTTTTTATTGCGTTACAAAAAATTTAAAAGAAAAAACCTTTGCGCTCTCTGCGGATCCTTTGCGTGCTTTGCGTTAAAATATCTCCGCAAAGTTCGCGAAGAAGTCGCCAAGTACGAAAATAAAACTCAGCCCGGGATGTTTTAAATTTTTTATTAATGCTGTTTCCATCAGGAATTTGGAACTTGGAACCGATTTTTTAAATGAAATTCTGATACACGCGTTTATTGAATTTTCGCCGTAAAACGCCTTGCCATCAGTTGTTCTGAAAATTATATTTGCTATTCATTTCGGAAGTATAAACAGACAAGGATATTGAAATGGAATGCAGACAAGATAGCAATATGGGGCGTTGCAACTGTAGTTACGAACCATGTTCACGTAAGGGTATTTGTTGTGATTGTTTAAATTACCATCTGCGTTTTCGCGAGTTGCCTGCCTGCTTTTTTCCGGACGATGCCGAACGCACGTACGATCGTTCTTTTGAGCACTTTGCACGATTGGTAAATGAGCGACGGGTGTAATTCCCGGATACTATTTTTTCTTTACAATGCCTAATTTTTTCATCTTTTTAAACAGAGCCGAACGATTCAGACCCAAAGCCTCGGCTGATTTTATTATTTTCCAGTTATTCCGTTGCAATGTTTCGAGAATATATTGTTTTTCGAATAATTCCCGAGCCTCCTGTAAACTGCCGCGAAAATTCAGGTATATTGGTTTTTCGTTTGTTTTTTCGCCAATCGCTTCCCGTGCTTCTTCTGCGGTAATTTTTTGGTTTTTTGTCAAAATGGCTAATTTCTCAACCACATTTCGCAATTCTCTTACATTTCCGGGCCAGGAATGGCGCGAGAGTATTGTTAATGCGTCTGGTTTGAAATCAATAATTTGTTTATTGTAAATCTGCGCGTACTGCTTCAGAAAATAGCGGGCTAACACCGGAATATCTTCCGCGCGTTCCCGTAAGGGCGGAATTGAAATCTGAATAACATTTAAACGATAGAACAAATCTTCTCGGAATTTGCCTTCCCGTATCAACCGATGAAGATTCTTGTTTGTTGCGGTAATAACGCGCACATCGATTTTTATGGGTTTTTCTTCTCCGATCACTTCCACCTCGTTGTCCTGCAATACGCGCAGCAGTTTTGCCTGAAGCGGTAATGTCATGTCGCCGATTTCATCCAAAAAAAGAGTGCCTCCGTCGGCTACTAAAAATTTGCCTTTATGATTCTGACTTGCTCCGGTAAAAGCCCCCTTTTTATAACCGAAAAGTTCGCTCTCCAAAAGAGCGTTCGGAATGGCGGCGCAATTTACTTTGACAAACGGTCCCGAAGACCTGCGGCTTTGGTTATGAATGGCTCGCGCTACAAGTTCCTTGCCGGTTCCGCTTTCTCCTGTTATTAACACTTTGGCGTCGTTAGAAGCGACGACTTCTATTTTATCAATAACCTGCCGCAGGGCTTTGCTTACGCCGACAAGCGAGTAAGCTTCGCCGATTTGCGCCAACAGAGTGGATCTTTCTTTCTGCAAATTGCGCTTTTCCAGCGCGTTTTTTATGGTAATTAATAAGCGCTCCCCGTCTATGGGTTTTTCCACAAAATCATAAGCTCCCTCTTTTATAGCCCTGATGGCAGTCGGAATCGTACCCTGCCCCGAAATCAGAATAATAGGAAAATCGGGGTGCATGGTTAGTATTTTTTGCATTATTTTAAAGCCGCTCATGCCCGGCATTTTTAAGTCAAGCAGAACGCAATCAAATTCCTGCTTTTTAAATGATTCTATTGCCTGATAAGGATTGGCGACGGTTTGAACCTGATAATTTTTTAATTCAAGAAAATTGGCAAGCGATTGTAAAAAATTGGGATCGTCGTCCACCGCTAAAATTTTAGACTTCACCATCATGTACCGGCTCCTGCTTTAGAGGAAGTAAAATTCTGATTACCGTTGCAAATCCTTTGCGTGATGAAAGTGAAATTTCCACCCCATGATCTTCGATGATTTTCCGAGCCAAAGTCAATCCCATTCCCGTTCCGTCGGATTTTGTGGTAAAAAACGGCTGAAAAACTTTTTCTATGTTTTCCTCTTCAACCCCGGGTCCGTTGTCGGCAACTTCGATCTCAATATATTTCTGAAAATTTTCTTCGGGATTTTCTATCAGATTCGTTTCAATCAAAATTATGCCTTTGCCCTCCATAGCGTCTATTGAATTTTCGATCAGAATCTGAAAAACCATCTCCATCAAAACAGGATCCGCGTAAATAATTCTAATTGAAGGATCGAGTTCAATATTAATCTTTAGTTGACTGTTTAAATAGCGTTCAAATTTTTTAATTGAGCTGTTAATAAGTTGTTCAATAGAAACAGCTTTGATTTTCGGTTTTTCAAGATTTGTAAAACGTAAAAAGTGCTTTGTCATTTCCCTAACGCGGTTGAGCTCCCGGTCGATTAAAACAATGTCATTTTCTATGGTTTTGCTCGATTCCGGAAGCAGCTCCTGTAGTTTAAGTTTTAGAGTCTGGAAGCTTAGTTGAATGGTGGAAAGCGGAGTTTTAATATCATGCGCCATCTTTTGTACGGTTTTTGTCCATATTTGCAAACGGTTATCGGTGATTTTGTTATCGTAAGGAATTATTTCGATCATAAAGCCGGCGGGAGCCTGAAACAGACCCTTTATGACCATTCCTTTCACAAGAAAACGCTTTATACCCCCGGCAAGTTTTAGATTAATTTCCTTTTCTGTAAGTTTAAGGCTTTTGACTAATTCGGAAATAAAGCGGATGATTTCGGGACGTTCTTCCAGGGCTTCTTCGAAATATTCCTTTTCGCGGATATGACGCGTGAGCTTTAAAGCTTGCTCAAAGTTCCCGTTTAAGAAACGAATTTTTCCTTCGACGTCGAGCACTAACAAACCCAAGGGCGAAAATTGAAACAGTTGGCGATGAATCTGCCTTTGAGAAAAGCGGTGATGCAGCCGGAAAAATAACGCCAGTAAAATTAAATAGACCAGGACGGCTGTAAAAGACCAAATAAAATAGCGAAACGAATACCATGTGTTGAACGAATATTGAAAGGCGTTGAGCGTGGATGCGCTTTGAATAATTATCTGAGCTCCGGAGTGCCCCCGTTTGTTAATCGAGAAAAAATCCGACGAAGAGGGCAGATAATCGCGAAGCAGATAGCTAGAACGAAAATCGCGCTCGACGATCAAATAACCCTCGGTTCCTGAGCCGAAATATTCGTTCTCCATATCGCGATCAAAATCGTATTCAAAAAAACAGTTTAAAAAGGAGTGCTCCAAACGGTAAGTTTTGACGGGTTTTAAATCCGTTCCCAGTTCACAGATTTTTCCCTTGTTATTTGCCAGGTAAAGATGTTCTCCGGTGTTTTCCGGAAAAGAAAAGATGGTCCATAAAATTTTGGGGTCTAATTTTCGTTGACGTAAAAGCTCGCCTTTAAAATTGTAAAGCGAAAGAGTCGGCGGCACATCCAGCGGACCGGCTTGCTTTTGATAAGAAATAAGATAATTTTGCCCTTCATGCTTCCAGACAAGGGTAATTAGCGAAGACGGATAATAAGGAAATTCGATGGGTTCAAAAAAGAAATTCAAATCAAGATTAAAGACCATTAACCATGAAGCGCTATCTCTGAAAGGAACCGGCTGATCGTAATTATCCGGAGCCGAGCTTCCGCCTAAAATAAGTTCCGGAATTTTATCTTTGTTTAAATCAAAAAGAAAAGGACTGCCCAGATAGGCTCCGGCAAAAGGCGATTTTGCGACGATTTTTTTACTGCGAATATCAAATTTAAAAATTCTGCGCGGCTGCATGCTAAAGCCGGACATTAAAAT
>JAJRSN010000065.1 GCA_024278715.1 Calditrichota bacterium | reverse complement strand
GTTAAACCAGGCTTTAAAGTAGCCGGAAACTTCTTCGTGAATGGCGGCGGAATGGCTCCATTCGTATAAGGAATGAATCCCGAAAATTAAGATCAAGGCGCCGATTCCCGAAAGCCATATTGTAGAAGAAATCGCTTCCGGTATTCTGCGAATGGCTACAACCCATCCCGAATTGGAAGCGTAATTAACGGCGACAAAAAATGCTGCGCCAAGGCTTAGCGACAATATGTAAAAATCGGTAATCAGGAAATTACCCCATATCCGGCGAGGCGATAAAAAGAGTCCCGCGATAAACGTAAGAGACCCCGCGGCAATTAAAAGAATCAAAAATTTTTGAACTGCTTTCGATATTGCTAAGGAATTTGAATTAGTCTTCATGGCTGACTCTCTTGTAATTTTCTGATAAAATCGATAACGCTCCAACGGTCATCACGTTCTATCTGACTTGAATAGGAGGGCATATTTTTAAATCCGTAGGTAATGACGTAAAATATTTGTCCGTCCTTTAATTTTTTGGAACGATCCGCCAATAAAGAAGGCGGCGGGGGGTAGCCCCTTTGCACAACCCTTCCGTTGCCTTTTCCGCTTGCGCCGTGACAGACCTGACAGAAAATGCGGTAAATTTTTTCGCCTCTTTTAAGATAGTCATCGGGTTTTTTATGCGGATTCAGTAATTCACGCCCGGCTCTGATAAAATCTTTTTCCGTTAAATCAAAATGCAAGGGCTGGTAATTTTGCGGCACCGTTCCTTTAACCGGGCTCTGTTGGGTTTGCCCGTTCGGCAAAAACGGGTTGGGCGTTTGTGTTTGAAACGCCTCCGACCTCGCCATATCGGGAGCGTATTCGTAATTTGGTTTATCGGGCGATACACCCCAAAAATAGGATAATATTAACAACAGGATTATCGTGAATATCAGAAGAAAGAGCAACTTCTTCATAAGGCATTTCCTAATATTATTTTAGTTTCGACCGCATTGTTTTGGCGGCATAAACCCAGGACGGTTTCGGAATCAAAAGAAGAGTCTTTGATTTCTATCGTTAAAATAAAATAATAATCGGTGCTGTGGGGGTTGACGAGTTTTGCGGTTTTTCCCGGGCGCAGCCTGGCTTTAAATAAAAACGCAAAGAAAATGCCCACTCCTCCGAACAGCACCGTAAGTTCAAAGGTAACTGGCAGATAAGCCGGGAGCGAATTAAACGGTTTACCTCCCACATTAATGGGCCAGTCGATGGATCCGATCCAGTATTGGGATAAGATGGCGACGATCAGTCCCAAAAAAGCAAACCCAAAACAAAGATAGCTCAGTTTACTTGGCTTTAAGCCCATGGCATCGTCTAATCCGTGGACGGCGTAAGGAGTGTAAATATCGTAAATTGAATATCCCGAGTCCCGCACTTGCCGGGTGACTTTAAGCAAATCATCTTCGTCTTTAAAAACAGCCGAAAAAAGATCCATAACAAATACCATCCTTAATATGGTTTACATGTTAAACGGTCACATCCGCGTTTGCTTTTAGCGAGCTTTCGGATGTTAAGTTCTTTTTTAATTTCCCGTATTTAAGCACGCCTTTTACTTCGCCGATGGCTATAAAAGGCACAAAACGCGCAAACAGTAAAAAGAAGGTAAAAAACAAACCAAAGCTGCCCGCCAGAGTCGCAATTTCAATAATAGTCGGTTTGTACATCGCCCAACTGGAAGGCAGAAAATCGCGATGCAGCGAGGTTACAATTATAACAAAGCGTTCAAACCACATGCCGATATTTACCACAATGGAAAGAATAAAAACGAGCGCCACATTTCTGCGGATTTTCTTAATCCATAAAAGCTGCGGAAAAATAACGTTGCACGAAATCATTATCCAGAATGCCCAGGCATAAGGACCAAGCGCGCGGTTAATGAACATAAAGCGTTCGTATTGGTTTCCGAAAAATATAGCCATGAATATTTCAATTCCGTACGAAAGGGCGACAATGCCTCCGGTAACCAGAACGATTTTACACATCTTTTCAATATGATCGATTGTAATGTATTCTTCGTAGTGTAAAACCTTTCGGGCAATAATCATTAAAGTTAATACCATGGAAAAGCCGGAAAAAATCGCGCCGGCGACAAAGTAGGGAGGAAAAATTGTCGAATGCCAGCCCGGTATCACCGCTGTGGCAAAATCCATACTCACAATGGAATGGACCGATAACACCAAAGGAGTAGCCAAAGCAGCCAACATTAAATAGGTGGTTTCGTAGTGGTGCCAGATACGGGCTGAACCGTTCCAGCCGAAACTCATTAACCCGTAAACGAATTTTTTTATTTTTGATTTTGCCCGGTCTCTCAAGGTCGCCATATCGGGAATTAATCCCAAATACCAGAAAATCAATGAAATGGTAAAATAGGTGCTGATGGCGAAAAAATCCCAAAGTAACGGGGAACGAAAATTGACCCAGAGAGACCCGCGAAGATTGGGATAAGGAATAACCCAAAAAAACAGCCAGGGACGTCCCATGTGAATTAAAGGAAAAATACCGGCGCACATTACCGCAATAATGGTCATCGCCTCGGCTGATCGGTTAATGGATGTTCGCCATCGCTGTCTGAACAAGAAAAGAATGGCGGAGATCAGAGTACCGGCATGCCCGATTCCGATCCAGAAAACAAAATTTGTAATATCGAATGCCCATCCGATGGTTTTGTTGAGCCCCCAGGTTCCGATACCGACTTTTATCTGATAAGTAACCGCAATTACACCTATCAGCAATACGGTAAGAGAAACCAGAAAGGCTACCCACCACAAAAGAGTCGGTTTTTGCTCAAGCGGACGAATTACATCATCTGTAATATCTTTTAATTTTTTATCGCCGGCAATAATCGGTTTTCGTAATATCGAATAGTAAATCGACATCTGTTTAATCTCTCCGTTGATGAATCTTGTTTGGAAAACTAAATATTTTTAAATAATCAATCCCCGATAAAATAATTACTCTTTATTCCGCACCAGAGTTAAATAACCCACGGTTGGCTTAAAATTCATTTCCTCCAGCATATTATAATGGCGCGGATGATGTATCAGTTTTGAAATTCGGCTCTGCGGGTCATTCATGTCGCCAAACACAATAGCGTCTGCGGGACAGGACTGCTCACAGGCTAACTTAATATCGCCGTCGGCTAATTTTACGCCTTTTCGTTTCGCTTCCGCCTTGGCTTCCTGAATGCGCTGCACGCACCAGGAGCATTTTTCCATAACGCCTCTGCTGCGGACGGTAACATCGGGATTTAAAACCAGATTCTCTTTCTCGTCTTTTTTTCTGTAACTGAACCAGTTGAATCTTCGAACCTTGTAAGGGCAGTTATTAGCGCAATACCGCGTGCCCACACAACGATTGTAGATCTGCTGGTTAATCCCTTCGTCGCTGTGCAGAGTCGCCAGCACCGGACAAACCCCTTCGCAGGGCGCGTGATCGCAATGGTGGCACATAACCGGCTGATGAACCACTTCCACGTCGGATTCGGGACCCGAGTAATAGCGGTCGATCCGAATCCAGTGCAATTCGCGCCGACGGTAAACTTCGTCTTTGCCCACCACCGGAACATTGTTTTCAGCCTGACAACTAATTACGCACGCCGAACACCCGGTGCATTTGTTCAGGTCGATGACCATCGCCCAGTGATGTCCGGTGTAAACGTGATCTTCCGCCCATAACTGCAATATTTGATGTTTGTATTTATTGCCCGACGCCGGATCTTTTTTGTATTCCTTAAAGGTAGTTTCATGGATCAAAGGTCGCCGTTCTCCGCCCAACTTTTCCGGCACTGTAATCGAATTATAGGTTTGCGTTTGGGCGATTATTCTTGTCTTTTCCGTAGGATGAATATTTACCCGACTGCTGAAATGTAAAAATCCGTTTTGCCACTTTAAGAACCGGTAAGCGTTTTCGCCGACCGTTTCGCCTTCTTTAACCGTGGGTCTCTTGGAAATCCAGTCCGGTCCGATATCTTTGAAGCGTTTTGTCGTATTCCGACCGTAACCGAGAGCAACGGCAATAACTTTTTCGTGCTGACCGGGCTGGGGCAAGACAGGCAATTCCATTTCCGAATTTCCGTCGCTTACCCGCACCACGTCGCCCTGACGCAAATTCAGTCTTTTAGCCGTTTGCGGCGCCATTGAAACATAATTGTCCCAAACAACTTTGGTTATGGGATCGGGCAGCTCCTGCAGCCACGGATTTTGGGCGTGCCGACCGTCAAGAATTCCGACTTTTTGATACAATACAAGTTCGAAGTCTCCCGACGGTTTAGCGGAATCCAATCGTAAATTTTTAATAGCGTTCATGTTAAAAGAGGACGCCTTTTTTGCGGGACGCTTAATCTGAACATAGCCGTCGATCAATGCTCTGTCCCACAGGTCTTGGAAATTGGCGTGCTTCTTTTGAAGCGGAAAAACGTGTCGCTTCCAATAATCCTGAAGTAAGGCGTAATCCGTGGCTGAATTGCCCGTCCAGGCGGATAAGCATTCATTGAGTGTGCGCGATAAACCGAGACGGGAAATCAACGGTTGAGTGATGCTCAGATAACCTTCGACCGGTTCGCTGTCATTCCATGATTCCAGAAAATGACTTTGAGGACAAACAATCGAAGCGTGTTCTGCGGTTTCGTCCGAATATTCGGTAAAAGCAACGGAAAAGGGCACTTTTTGCAAAGCCTCTTTGAATTCCGCGCCGTTCGGTAAGCTGTAAACAGGATTGACTCCGGCGATAAAAAGTGCGCTTACTTCTCCCCTGTTCATTTTATCGATCAACTCATTCACCTTATTCTCATCGCCGAGCTTTTGGTAAGAGGGGCGCCCAAGATCAATTGTGGTTCCGTAGCCGCCCAACAGGTGATTAATGTAATTAACCAATATTTGCAAACGGACGTCATTGGCGCCGCAAACGATCAGGCTGCTGCCTTTTGCCGACCACAATTTTGAAATTATTTTATCGAGAGTTTGTTTGGCTACCCGAGTTTGAGTTAAATCGGCTTTAAGCGGAAGGTTACCCGCCCCTGCTCTTTCTTCTAATTTTTCCGCAATATAAGTCAATAAAACGCCGAACTCTCCGCTTGTCGCCGTTATTCGGTTGTCCGCATTGGATCCGGTGACCGACAGCCTTCCTTCGATCTGGACATGATAAGACATGCGCGGCGGCTTTTCCGCTAAATTGCGGTTTTTCATGTAGTCTTTCGTGAATTCCACCGGCGATATCCATGTTCCGAGAAAATCGGCGCCAAAACTGACAATCACTTCTGCCCGATCAAAGCGATAATGGGGAAGCGCCCTTAAGCCGTGAGTTTGTTTGTGAGCCGCAAGGATGGCTGAACAGGAAACGGGATCGTATTCAATATGCCGGCTGTTCTTAAAACGCTTTAAGAACTGTCCGATCAAATAACGGGTTGTGGGGCTTGTTATTGTTTCCGTTAAAATATAAACATTTTCGTTTGTGCGCTTCAGCCGATCGTTTACTGCGCGATCGATTTTTTTCCATTCCGCCGGCTTACCGTTAAGCAAAGGTTCCTGCAGGCGTTTGGAGTCGTACAAACTCAATACCGTTGCCTGCCCTACGGCGCATACGCCGCCCTGCGAAAGGGGATGACGCGGATTGCCTTCGATTTTAATCGGACGCCCGTCTCTGTTTTTTACCAGAATACCGCAGCCGGAAACGCAGCCATGACACGTTGAGCCGTACCAGTACGCTTTTCCCGGAACGCCGATCTCCGCGCGATTAAGCAAAGGGATGGCTTTTTCCACGGGACCACGGGCGCAGGCGCCTAATATGGCTGCGCCGACGGTAAATCCGGTCGCCTTCAAAAACGAACGACGGGAAAAGTTTGAGCCGTTCTCCTCCGCCTTCTTTAAAAATGCCTCCGGCGAAGCTTCTTCCGGAAATTCACTTTCAAGTGATTTGCGAAACTCCGGAGTATTTTCCAGTTCTTCGATACCTTTCCAATATTTTTTCGATTTATTTTCCGCCATTCTAACAAACCGCCTTTTTTTATCGCTAAAATTTTTTGTTTAATTCAGATAATTTCAATAATGACACACGGTACAACTGATCGACGCGTATCTTCCCTTTAATTCCGGTATTTTCCCTTTGTTTACATCGCGATGACAATTAACGCACCAGCCCATTGTCAAATCGGGAACCTGAGTTACCTTTTCCATTGTTTCCACGGCTCCGTGGCATTTTTGGCACGAAACGCCCGCATTTACATGACGACGATGATCAAAGAAAACAAAATCGGGCAAATTGTAAACGCGCGTCCATTCGATGGGTTTGCCGGAATAGGGCTTGTCTTTAAACTTCATCTGCGTTTCGTCAAAAGCCGCCGCCCGGTAAAGTTTTTTCAACTCGTCCGAAACAACCGGCTGCGGCGGTCGTTTTTCTTTTTGCGCCCGTTCGTCTTCTATTCTTATTTTATCCCAGCCGGCGGTAACAAAGCGATGACAGTTCATGCAGACATTTTCCGAAGGAATACCGGCATGGCGACTTTTATCCGCGCCCGAATGACAATACATGCAGTCTATCTGTAAATCGCCGCTGTGCAGTCGATGCGAAAACGCCAGCGGCTGTTGCGGCGCGTAACCCTGATTTATTCCGGGCAGATTAATTTTAATTTGTTGCGCCAGAACCACAAGAATAAACGCCAAAATGACCAATAAAACGATTAAGAGGTTTTGCTTCATCGTCTAACCTATTTTTTAATTTGCCGGTTTTTGCACAATTTTTGCGCCTAACCTTTATCTTATTTGTTTTTTTACGGAATCCGGAGTCGAAAATTCAACCAATCCCGATTCCGGATTTCCTGTTGCTTCACCAAATTTTTCTATTGTTGTGTTTTGCGTACCCGACTTAATGTTTTCCGGGAAATCCTCCCGAACCGGTAAACGCCATGTAAAACGAATACAGGGTCACTAAAATGGCTGTCGCCATTTCGAGATAGAGAACAAGCACACCCCATTTATACCATGATTCGTGTTCGTGGGTATCCTTTTTTGTCTCTTTGGATTCATTATTTTTACTCATGCTTTACCTCCTAACCAATATTCTTTACTTCCCAGACCATGTTCTTCGGGATGTATTTCATAACGCATGGACCATATATAGAATAAAATTATCGGGACAAAAATGAACAGCGCCACATAAGCGTAACCCATGTGAATATTCTTTGAAAATCCGAAGATCAGTGGATAAACGATGCCGCCGACTGTGGAAACACCGCCGATAAATCCGGTGGCAATGCCGGGTCGATTTTTGAAAATTAAGGGAACAATGGCAAAAGTTCCCCCTGTTCCGAAGCTAACGCAGATGCCAAATACGGCAAGAACAACAACCGACAGATGCAGCAGACCAAACAATCCTGCCAGAGTTAACAGCACCATCATAACGGTAATAAGTAAAAGCGCCATCATAAGCCAGTGAATACGCGGAGCGTAAGACAGGTTTTTGGCGATATACGGGAAAGGAGTCCAACCCTTTCGCTGCCAGAGATCGGACATGTATCCGGCAAATGGTCGGAACAGAGAGGCGTTAAACGACTGAACTGCTGCAAAGGTGCCCGCGGCAATTTGTATTTGCTCGGCTCCGGCAAAACCTAATTTACTGATGGCTTCTTTAAATCCTTCGGCGTAATAACCCGGCAGCCAGGCATTCATGGCGATTTCCAGACCAAAAGACATTGCGTAAGCCAGCATCAATGCAATGGCAGTCCAGCGCGTCCAGACAAAAACCGTATCTTTAAACGTGGCTGATCTTCGGGCGACGGCGGCTCGTTGCAGGGTTTTGGCTGGAATTCCTTTCCATAAATAAAAACCGCCGATTATCAGGGCAATAATACCCAGATGAAGAAAGGCGTCCGAATAGTTTGTTCCGTAAATACGCGGCAGCATTAAGGCTCCAACTCCCGCTCCCACATTTCCGGTTCCGGCGTACAGCCCTTCCGCGGTTCCCATCTCGTATTCTTCGAACCACTGCGCCACATGCTGAATTCCCACAACAAACGATACGCCGGCGGCGGCTACAATAACCCGTTCGATAAAGAGAATTGAATAACTTTCGACAAACGCGGAGTGAATGCTGACAAGTCCGGTACCGATCAGAATAACAGCAAAGGTCTTCGGCGCTCCGAAACGGTCGGACGCCCATCCGGCAACTATTCTTCCGATAGGCGCCATCCAGATTGCCGAAGAAGCCAAAATACCCAATTGTTCGGTAGTCAAATTAAATTTGAGCGCGATGCTCGGACTAAAAGCGGCAGTGGAGAACCACAGTAAAAAACACCAGAAAAAACCTAAAGTCGCAATGAGCAACTGTCCCACTTTGTTGTTCATGGATTCCTCCTGTTTTTCAATCCATTAAACCTGTTTTAATTATCTTTGTCTTTTTGATAAATCCATATAATGTGCTTTAAATGGATCTTTGCGTTCTGATTTTTTTGCGATTCCAGTACCAGCGAACGAGTTGCGGCTTTCTCCACAAATAGGGATTGGGAATAACCAGTAAATGCACCAAACGGGTGAACGGAAACAGCAAAATAATAGTGTAGGCTCCGATAATGTGCAACTTTGCGGTTAAGGGCAAAGGCGTCACAAAGGCTATATTGGGGTTAAACTTTAAAACAGACCATAAGTAAGGCGCAACCGAGGCGGCAAACCATTGAGTTCCCCAACTGTTAAAAACAGCGACCAGAAGCCCGGTTACAATCTGAAATAAGAGTATTGACAAAACGATCCAGTCGATGTTTGAGGTTA
Source organism: Calditrichota bacterium (assembly GCA_024278715.1). Lineage (GTDB taxonomy): Bacteria > Calditrichota > Calditrichia > Calditrichales > Calditrichaceae > Caldithrix. The sequence goes on along the minus strand of JAJRSN010000065.1, from coordinate 2,789 downwards.
CAACTTTTGCTCTGGCGTCCGTCAGGCGTCTGATAAATATATTTACAAGACCGATGAGCGTAAAAAGTCCCCCGATAAAAGCGGTAACTTCTATCACGTACAATCGCAGCGGATTGCTGTTCCAGATTAAAACCTGTTTCGGAATCAAGAATCCGATAAAATGCCCGATCAGGATGAGAATAATTCCGTAATGAAAAGGCACCAATCCCCAAAAATGTATCTTATTTTCCAAAAATTGCGAAGATAAGCTTGAATAGCTGTAACCCGTTCTGGTATAGCGCTGAATTGTAATCAAAAAGAATGTGAACAAGGCTATGTAAGGGAGTATGGCAAACCAAAACAAGTTAAAATAGTCGAAAAGTGTTGCGTTTTGCATCATGGTTTTATCCTGTGGTTAATTCAGATTTATTTGGCAAATATTTCGGTGTTATTTGTTTGATTTATTCTAAAACAATCCTCAAACAATTTCAGGAGAATTTCCGTCAAATTTTTATAAGGATTCTTTTCGTCCAGTTCCCGTGATATTTTGCGTAATGATTTGATCAGATAACTGTTCACAAATTCCGAAGCCTCTTCTTCCTCAAGTTTGGACAGCAAAAACAGACAATGGCTGAGATGATCCGGCAATTCGACGGATTCTTTTATCCGATAATCTCTTAACGACTGGCGCATATTAACCAGGAACTGTCCCCTCTGATAATCTTCGCCGTAAAGGTGCCACCCTATTTCCAGACAGGTCGAAGGATTCATGTCAAAAGTATAGGTGAACAATTCTTCGATTTCGGGCAACGGCGCGGCGGCGGCATAATCGTAAAATATCCGGTATGCCGAATACCGATCCCCGTTTTGACTTAACAATCGGCGGAGCGATTCGGAGTCTTTCTTGTAATCTTTATGGGGATAAGAAAACAACGTTCCGAAGCATTTTAATATTTGGTTTAGATTTTCCATTTTCATGATCCTCGCTTGGGTTCTTCTTTAAAACCGAATCCGACCGATTGTTTGTATTCCAACGGATCGCGCAGCATTTCGATGGCTTCTTCGCGATGCGCCGGCGGAATAACGAATCGATCGTTAAAGGTGCACAGCGAAGTCAATTTGTAAATCGCTTCGGCTTCTTCGACGGAGCAATCCGCCTCTAGGAGCATTTTTTTGGCTAAATCCATTTCGATATCGCCCACGGTAACAGCCCGGCGGTAGGTCCGCACCGCCATTTGTTTTTTTAATACGTAGCGGATTTTACTGTTATTGCCCGCGGCAAAAAGCTTTCCGAAAAATTCGATCGGCGCCCGGGCTTTGTCGAAGTCCGGGAAAAAATCCTCTCCCATATTTTTAATGGTCTCGCCGTTAAAGCTGGACATCACGGGCAAAAGGGGCGGCACGTAAAAGAGCATGGGTAATGTTCTGAATTCAATATGAGGCGGCAGAGCAATTTTCCAGATTTTGACGAATTTATAAACAGGGGAATTCTGCGCCGCGGTGATAACCTGTTCATGAATTCCGTTCTCAAGCGCCGCCTGAATAACTTCCGGATCAAAGGGATCGAGGATCATGCTGCGCTGCGCTTCTACCAGTTCGGTATCTGATTTTTTCGCCACCTCTTCAATTTTATCCGCATCGTAGAGCAACACGCCTAAGTAGCGGATGCGTCCCACACAGGAATGGAAACAAGCGGGCGCCTGCCCGGATTCGATGCGCGGAAAACACAAAATACATTTTTCCGATTTGCCTGTTGACCAGTTATAGTAACTTTTTTTATAAGGGCAGGCTGCAACACAGGAGCGCCAACCGCGGCAGCGTTCCTGATCAATCAGCACAATTCCGTCTTCCCCCCGTTTGTAAAGAGCGCCGGAAGGGCAAGAAGCGACACAGGCGGGATTCAAACAATGATTGCAGATACGCGGAAAATAAAAAAATACCAATCGCTGAATGGCAAACAACTGACTTTTTTGTTCCGGCGTTAAGGCAGAAAGATTAGGGTCGTTTTCTGCGTAAATGGGCGAACCACTTAAATCGTCATCCCAGTTGGGCCCGGCTTCGATATCCATGTATTTTCCCGTGACCATGGAAATCGGAAGCGCCGTGGGTTGATCGGTTCCTTCCGGAGCGTTGAACAGAGTCTCGTATTTGTAAGTCCACGGCTCATAATAATCGTTCATGCTTGGCATGTGAGGGTTGTGAAAAATATTGAAAATGATCTTGGCTTTACCGGTTGATCTCAGTTTTAACTTTCCTTTAACGTTTTCCCAGCCGCCCTTGTATTTTTCCTGATCTTCCCATTTTGTGGGATATCCGGTGCCGGGTTTGGTTTCGACATTATTCCACCACATGTATTCGGTGCCTTTGCGGTCGGTCCAAATATTTTTACAGGCTATGCTGCATGTGTGGCATCCGATGCATTTATCGAGATGAAATACCATGGAAATTTGAGATCTGACATCCATTTTATGATTCCTTTGTAAAATAAAATAGTTGATTGTTTACCATTTCAGTTCGGGCAGTTTACGCACCAGAACATGCGTATCGCGGTTAGAACCAGTGGGTCCCCAATAATTGAAATGGTATGTAAATTGTCCGTATCCGCCGATCAGGAAATTCGGTTTTAAGCGGGTACGGGTCAGGCTGTTGTGACCTCCGGCACGGCGGTTACCGCGCACGGGAGATTTCGGAACGGAAAAGGTGCGTTCGGGCGAATGATATTGAATGCAAATCCCTCTCGGGATGCGCGCGCTGACGCAGGCTCGTGTTACCACAACTCCGTTGTCATTGTAAACTTCCACCCAGTCGTT
>JAJRSN010000064.1 GCA_024278715.1 Calditrichota bacterium | reverse complement strand
GGGGAAGGCGTCTCTGTTCCCAGCAATAAATTACTGGGCTATTTTCATTCAATTCCTCCGGAATTAAATAATTGCCTTTTGCTGTCATTGCTTTAATCTTGAAAGAACTTTAATCTTACTTTTCGTTAATCGTTAAGCGTGTAAGCGGGTTCTCTGGTTGCTGGTCACTCACTACTCATCACGCATTATGCATCACGACCTCGTCACTCGTTACTTGTCACCCTGTTACTCATTACGCGTCACGCATCACGACCTTTTCGCTCGGAAAAACTTTAATAAAATATCCGAAATGAGTATATTAGGCGTTTTGAAAATAGCGGCAAAGGATTATGAAAAATCATAAAAAAGAACTGATTATTATTTTTCTGGTTATTTTTATCGACTTGCTCGGATTCGGACTGATCATTCCCATTATTCCCTATTATCTCGAAGAGTTTGTGACTCAACCCGATCAGATCGGTAAAACCGTTGCTACCATGATTATGGTCTATTCGCTCATGCAATTTATTTTTTCGCCGATCTGGGGCAGGTTGTCGGATCGTATCGGCAGGCGACCGGTTTTGTTAATCAGTCTGTTGGGTTCAGCCGCTACTCATGTTATGTTTGCCCTGGGCGGCAATTTGATTGTTTTATTCATCGCCAGAATTTTAACCGGAATATCCGCGGCAACCGTGCCGACTGCCATGGCTTATATTTCGGATATTACCTCGCCGGAAGAACGGGCTAAAGGCATGGGATTAGTGGGCGCAGCTTTCGGACTGGGATTCATTCTCGGACCGGCGATTGGCGGAGTTTTGAGCCATTTTGCCGGATACAGGGTGCCCCTGCTTTTGGCGGGTTTTCTGTCATTAACTGCGTTTGCTTTTGCCTACTTTAAACTCAAAGAAACGTTGGACGTTAAAAATCTGGTGAAAAAAGATTACAGCCCGTTCAACTTAAAAAAACTTTATCGAGCCGTCACTCATCCGAATCTCGGGATTCTTTTTCTGATCTTTTTTATTGTTTCCATGTCGTTTGCCAATTTTGAGACCATATTCGCGCTCTATCTGGAACACAATTTTGGGCTCCGCTCGGATCAGGCGGGTTACTTTTTTGCCATGATAGGAGTTATCAGCGCGACAACCCAGGGACTGTTTATCGGAAAGCTTGCCCGTAAATTCGGCGAAAAACGCTTAATTACCACGGCAACAATGCTGCTCGGCTCCGCGTTTATCGTTTTTCCTTTTGTTCAGTCACTGAGCTTTTTTATTCTGATTGTCGCAGTTATTGCCTTCGGTTTCGGAATGCATAATCCCTCCGTCGCTTCGTTAATATCTAAAAACGCAAGCGCGGATGAGCAGGGAGGAGTTCTGGGTATTAATCAATCGTTTTCTTCTTTGGGACGGGTAATAGGTCCCATTTGGGCGGGATTCTTTTTCGATCGTTTTGGTCCGGGAATTCCTTTTGTGAGCGCGGGAATTCTTATTCTCATCGCCATGCTTTTGAGTTTTAGACTTTACGGTAAATCACTAAAGGAGTCTCACCGGATCGAAAAAGTTCCGTTGGATTCCACAACAGACGGCGTTTGAGGGAGTAGCAAAGTGACGAGTAAAATTAAAGATTAAAGTCCTTACAAGTAACAAAGTAACGAGTGACGAGTGACAAGTAAGTGATTCGTAGAGGCAAGCTTAACGCTTATACCCTTAACCCTTAACGATTAACGAAAAGTTACAAAGTGATATTTAATGTTAAACGAAGATGAAGAAGAACGCTTAACGCTTATACCATTAACGCTTAACGAATAACCAAATTTAACTACAATGGATTAAATGCCGATAACTCATTACGCATTACGCATTACGCATTACGCATTACGCATTACGATACCGCTTAACCCTTAACTAAAATCAACTTATCCTTCTTTTCCGGGAAGATGTCCGCAAGTTTTAAACGGAGACGCCCTGCTTTCCGGAAATTTTAACTTCCTGTGGTAATCGGATTGTAAATCGGGTTCCCTCGCCGGTTTTGCTTTGAACCGATATCGTTCCTTCGTGTTCAAAAACTATTCTTTGAACCATGCTCAAGCCGATTCCCGTTCCGTGGGCTTTTGTCGTAAAATAAAGATTAAATATCTTTTCAAGATTTTCTTCGGGAATGCCTTTTCCGCTGTCTTCAATTTCCAAAATAATCTCTTCGCCTTCTTTTCGGATTTCTATGGTCAGCGATCCTCCTTTATCCATGGCATCCACGGCATTTTGAATCAAATTAATCAAAACCTGCCGTATTTGATTGGCGTCCCACAGAACTTCGCCGTCCCAGTTAAAACGGAGTTTCAAGGTGATGCTTTTTTCTTTCAACAAAGCCTCGTATTGCCGGATAATATCCTTTAGCCATTTCTGTAAATAAAATTTTTGCGGTCTTAAAGGGTCCGGACGCGAGAAGCGCAGAAATTCATTTATTTTTTCATTGATGCGTTTCACCTCGTTGTAAACAATAGCCGTTAATTCCTGATAAATATCGTGCTCTTCCTTCGGAGTAAAGTCTTTTCTTAATTGTTGAACAATGGTGCTGATGCTGTTTAAAGGATTTCGTATTTCATGCGCAACGCCGGCGGCAAGCTGTCCCATGGCGGTTAACTGCTCCTGACGTTTTAAGCGGTCTTCCATCCGTTTTTGATCCGTGACATCCCGAATAACCAGAATGAAATTAAGGCGCTCGTCTCCGTCAAAAAACGAGCTTTTTGAAATTAAGAGAATTTTATGCCGACCGGCAATAGTACATTCTATCTGGCGGATTTCATGGTCCGCCTTCTTTAAATCAAGACAAAAGTCTATTTCGAATAGAGCTTCAACCGAATGGTTCAGCACCTCCGTCTTATTCTTTTTAAACAACTGTTCCGCCGCTCGGTTGAAAATTTGTATTCCCGATCGATTGTTAAAGACCAGAATGGCGTCGCTTACATTTTCGATAATATTCGAAGAATAGGTCTCGACAACGGTGAATTGTCTTTTCAGTAAGTCGTAACGTTGGCGAATAAAGATAAACGTCAGCATAATGGAAGCGATAAAAATAAGAATGAATGTAATAATGATCAGACGACGGTAGATGCGGTCATTGATATTCTTTAACGGTTCGATGGAAAGTCCCAGCCGAAAAATTCCGACCAGATTGTTTTCATAATAAAAGGAACGAACGGCTTCGAACACGCTTAATGTGTCAAAATCAATGATTCGGTAATCAAATGTTTTCCGGACAAAGACATTTTGTAAAAACTTTGATTGAGAAACCGGTTCCAATAATTGAACCTTGCCCGCCGCCGAGACGATGGTAAACGAATCCTGCAGTGCAAGGTAAACAATCGACGGGTTTTCTTCGGCTAATTGTCTCACAAGATGCCCAAAACCCACCGATTGAGAAAGCGGTTTAATATGCGCCCAATCGATATCGATAACCACTGTGTTTGCTCTGGGAGTTACAAGGGCGCCAAAATAATGCCAATGAGAAGAACCGATGGGAGAAGTTCTTTTCCAGATAATGGTATCGCCGCCCAGAGTGTGCAAGTTTTGAATGCGCATTAATATTCGGTTTAAATCGTTATCGTCAAAGTTTTGGAACGATCCGTATTTTTTTGTGATTTTCAGATCGGGATCAAGAATAAGAATTCCTTCGGCTCCGACCGTTGAAGCAAGCGAATCGAAAAATCCGTTTCTGAGTAATCGGAAACGGTGCGCCGTACTGAATACGCCGAGGATATCCGCGATTTGATGTTTGAGAATTTGTTGAGAATGGGCGTTGCTTTTTAGCACGCTTTCGGACGCCATGATCAGCGAATTTAAAGTCGATTCCGCCTGCGAGCGCATAAGTTCGATTAATTCCCGCTTGCTTTGCCGAAGCTCGAATAGAGAACTGGCAATCAATAAAAGAGCAATAGATAAGTAAAGTATAAGAAGATATTTGTAATTCCTCAATATTTGAAGAACAGATTTAATAAACATTCGGAGTCCGTTTATCAATTTAATAACAAGTCAAAATTCTGTCATATCTTTTCCGAAAATCAAATTTTTCAGTTAAGATATATTTGACTAAATATAAGCTCAAAAAGGAAACAAAAAAAGCCATTACCCCAAAAGGATAATGGCTTAAAGAATTAGAACCGTCAGAATTTATTTCTTCTTTGGTACCGGATGAGCGATTTTTGCTGAATAAGTTTTGAAATCAAAAGGTTTGTAGAAAGGATTATCCTTGTTATGACAGGTAACGCAAACTTTTTCCGTAGGAACAACCAATCCGCTTGCAATGGCTTTTTCGCGGTCGATCATAATACTTCTTTTCTTGTAAACGCTTCCGGGACCGTGGCACGACTCGCAGGAAACGCCTTCTTCAATTGTAAGTTTGCCCTTGGGATCGATCAGGGATTTGTCAATGGAAGCCATGGTTGAATGGCATTTTGTACATGTGGCGTCTTTTGAGGGATCGGCAATTTTGTGTTCTTTTGCGTACTTTAGCGCTTTTTCGCTTTTTAATGATTCCATCGCTTTAGCATGAAGGCTGTTTTTCCAAACCGTGTATTGTTTTCCGATTTTTTTAGTATTATGGCAAGTTTTACATTTCGCCACCCCAACATACTTAAAATCATTAGCCTGACTAAAAGAGTAGAGCACTCCTAAAGTCAGAATGACCATAAAACATAATTTGATAAATCTTCTCATGGTTCACCCCTTCGTTTATTTGTTAGTTATCCAACCGATGAAAAATCCGAGATCAAAATACTAAAAAACATTCATAGTTTCAAGAGTTATGACAATCCTTTCATTTATTAATTCAAAATTAAAATATTTCAGCCGAATTTCCACATCGACAATTATCGCCGAAAGTTAAATGAAATACGCAGAAAAATGAAAAATAATGACAGCGCTCCGAAAAAATCTCTCGTCATTGCTTTCCGGTTTTTTTGCTTTTGACAAAATTTTCCCTTGTAATTTCTGCGCTTAGGCAGCACGGAGTCCTTTTAAATCAGAAGAATTTGCTACGAATTTTATGGATTTTCGATTAAATGCGCGGCAAGGGAAAAAGTAATTTTTATTAACATTCAAAATTGAATAACAAAATTTTAAATTAATTAAAAATCGTTGTATATTTGCATTCTTTAAAAGAAAGAGAAAAAGAGTTCGATGACAACAGATTCGGCTGAGGCGTTAAAGAAATATTCGGAAAAAAGATTTTCTTTTTTTCATTTTTTGGCGGTATTCTGTTGCCCGTCGCTGTTGCATGAGTCGGAAAAAAAGTATAGTTTGGGTTGTAACATTTACAGAATTAAAAAATATTTTTATGTTTAATAGATTTTTCAAATTCCGATATTCCGGAATGAAATTGCGTTTTTTTTTGTATTTCCTGCTTTTTGCTTACGTGCCTCTTCTTATTTTCAGCGTAATCGGCTACTTTTTGAATAAAGAGATACTGAAGCAGATTTACGAACAGGATCTGGAACGATATATTTCGGTCTGGATCGAAAAAAATCAAATGATGGCTGATTTTGACAAGGTGCTGTGTATCGCCTTTCTCGAGAGTGCGGAAAATGAAGCCCAGTTTATAAAAAATTTGAAGAAATTATCGATACATTACAATCACGAAGTTGTGGGGGTAATAACCGGCGGCAAACTTTCCATGGTGGATTCTTTTTCCTTCCGAAATCCCCGGTTATTAAACCATTTATTATCCCGTAAAGAGGAACTGCATTTTAATATTTCCGATTCATCGTTCTATAAATTTGTAAAATTGGATTCGGCGGTGTCGGTAATAATCAGGTATCCTTTCGAAGAGATTTTTTCCAGATTTGAAGTTTCCGATAAGGCTTCCCGGATTTTTCTGGTGTCTTTGAACGACGGAATTGTTGTATCGCACGAGGAAGTGCGTGTGTTTCAATTAAGTAATAAAAATGCGCGTCAAAAATTCGGTCAATTTCTTTCGGCTCTGACCAGTGATGAAAATTGGCTGACCATGTCGGCTGAATTGGGATCAGGATGGAAATTGATCTATCAGTCTTCCACCGCGATGATTTTTATTCCTTTGAAAAAATTTTTATTCCAGATTATCGTAGCAAACCTTTTGCTGGGTATTCTTTTGTTTTTCTTCGCCATTTTAACGGCGCAAAGTATTTCAAAGCCTTTACGGTCTCTGGTTTTTGCCGCCAACCAAATAAGCCGCGGACATCTTAGGCACAAGGTTCCGATCGAGGGCAAGGACGAAATAAAAGAATTAGCCGTTGAATTCGAAACCATGCGTCAAAAACTGTTGGAGTCTTATCAGAATCTGGAAAAGAAGATCGAAGAGCGGACAAAAGCTCTTCGCGAAGCTCAATTCCAGATTTCGCATCAGGAGAAGATGGCAAGTTTGGGAATTTTAGCCGCCGGAGTCGCCCACGAAATCGGGAATCCTTTAACCAGTATTTCGTCAATGGCTCAAATTATCAAACGCAAGGTTAAGGATGATTCAATAGAAGAATACATTAACACGATTTTGGCAAACATCGAACGCATCTCAAAAATAGTTCGCGAATTGGTGGACTTTTCGCGACCGTCCGGTTTGGAATCTTCATGGGTAAATATCAATGATGTTATTCGTAACGCCATCGGAATAGTTAAATACGATAAACGCGCTAAAAATGTGAATTTTCGGTTATCTCTGGCGGAAGATTTACCCAATTTATACCTTGTGTCGGATCAACTTTTACAGGTGTTTTTAAACATAATGATTAACGCTTTGGATGCCCTGAAAAACGGTAAGGGAACCATCGAAATCAATACCGCCCAATCAGAACAAAATGTTATTATCACCATAAAAGATGACGGCACGGGTATTCCCGAAGATTACCTGAATAAAATTTTTGAACCTTTTTTTACCACCAAAGAAGTGGGGCACGGCACCGGGTTGGGATTGTCGGTTAGTTACGGAATAATCAAAAATTTTAACGGTAAAATTGAAGTTCAGAGTAAGGTTGGAGAAGGCAGTCGGTTTACAATTAAACTGCCTTTAAATACCACAACGGAGAGAGACCATGAAAGCTAATATATTGGTTGTCGATGACGAACGATCCATTCGGGATTCTTTAAAAATGGTGCTTCTGGAAGAGGGTTACGAAGTTCAGGTAGCCTCCGACGGAAAAGAAGCCCTGGAGCATCTCGATAAAAAAGATTACGATATTCTGGTCACCGATTTAAAGATGCCCGAGGTGGACGGCATGCAATTAACAAAACGTTGTTTGCAGGTTTATCCACAGACTTCGGTTATTATTATCACCGCTTACGGAAGTTTGGAAACGGCGATCGAAGCCTTAAGGCTGGGCGCTCACGATTATATTTTAAAGCCCTTCGATTTTGACGACGTTCTGTTGAAAATTCAACGTCTGATTAAACATAAAGAATTGATTTTAGAAAACATCGCCCTGCGCCGCGAAATACATTCACGTTATGACTTCAGCAATATCGTCGGTCAAAGCCATCAAATGAAAGAGGTTTTTAAACTTATTCAAAAGGTGGCAAAAACCAAAGGCAATGTTCTCATCACGGGTAAAAGCGGTACGGGTAAAGAATTGGTCGCCCGAGCCATTCACTTTAACAGCGATCGCGCCAACAAGCCGTTTGTGGCTATTAACTGCGGCGCCATCGTGGGCACGTTGATGGAAAGCGAATTTTTCGGGCATAAAAAAGGCGCTTTTACCGGAGCAATTCGCGATAAAGACGGATATTTTAAAATCGCCAACGGCGGAACTCTGTTTTTAGACGAGGTGGGCGATATTCCCTTGCATCTTCAGGTAAAATTATTAAGGGCTATCGAAGAAGGGGTGATTATGCCTGTGGGCGGAACCTCTCCGATCGAGATAGATGTTCGGATTATTGCCGCCACAAACCGCGATTTGGTGAAGGACATGGAAGACGGCAGATTCCGCGATGATCTTTATTATCGTTTAAACGTGGTGGAAATAAAACTTCCTTCTTTAAACGAGCGTCGGGAAGATATTCCTTTATTGGTGGATCATTTTATTAAAAAATATAATTACGAATTAAAGCGAAAAGTTATCGGTACGGACAACGAAACGATGCGTATTTTGATGAACTACCCCTGGAAGGGCGGAATTCGTGAATTGGAGAATGTTATCGAGAGGGCGCTGATATTATGCGAATCCGATTATATTACCAAAAAGGATTTACCTCCGAATATAATCAACGAAGAGTTCAGCAGCCCGATTCCCGATCGTTTGAAAGACGCAGTGGCGGTTTTTGAACGCGAACATATCATTAAAATTCTGAAGCGCACCGGAAATAACAAAGATGAGGCTGCAAAATTATTGGACATAAGTCTTTCATCCCTTTATCGTAAGATGGATGAATTAAATATAAAAAACATTCTCTGAAATTTTTAGGAGGCACTCATGATCAGAAAGGAAGATGCCCTTTCATATCATTCGGAAGGGCGGAAAGGAAAAATTGAAGTTGTTGCAACAAAACCTTGTATTACACAAAGAGACCTTAGTCTTGCTTACACTCCCGGTGTTGCCGAACCCTGTCGCGTAATTTATGATAATCCGGATGCGGTGTACGAATACACAGCCAAAGGAAACCTTGTAGCAGTTATTTCAAACGGAACCGCCGTTCTGGGACTCGGCAATATAGGACCTTTAGCCGGAAAGCCGGTAATGGAAGGCAAGGGTGTGCTTTTTAAACGTTTTGCGGATATCGATGTGTTTGACATCGAAATTAAGTCCGATGATCCCGAAGAAATCGTTCGAACGGTAAAACTGCTTGAGCCCACCTTCGGCGGAATTAATTTGGAAGATATCAAAGCTCCCGAATGTTTTTACATCGAAGAGAAGCTCATCGAATTAATGGACATCCCGGTGTTCCATGACGATCAGCACGGGACGGCGATTATTTCGGCTGCCGCTTTATTGAACGCGCTTTACTTGCAGGGTAAAAAGATCGAGGAAGTAAAAGTCGTCTTCAGCGGAGCGGGAGCCGCCGGAATTGCCTGCGCCACGCTTTATTGCGAGTTAGGTGTAAAAAAAGAGAACTTATATTTAGTCGATTCTAAAGGTCTTGTTTATAGGGGTCGAAAAGAGGGAATGAATCCTTATAAAGAGCGTTTTGCCAACGGCGATAATCCTGCGACGCTTGCCGATGTAATGAAAGGGGCTGACGTTTTTGCGGGCGTTTCGGTCGCCGGTTTGGTAACCAAAGAAATGGTAAAAAGCATGGCAGACAAACCGATAATCTTTGCGATGGCTAATCCCGATCCGGAAATCAGCTATCAGGATGCCATTTCCGTCCGCGATGACCTAATCATGGCTACCGGTCGGTCGGATTATCCGAATCAGGTAAATAATGTTTTGGGATTTCCCTTCATTTTCCGCGGAGCGCTTGACGTGCACGCTCGCAAGATCAATATGGAAATGAAAAAAGCCGCGGTTCACGCCCTGGCTGATTTAGCCCGTCAGGATGTACCGGATTCCGTAATCAGAGCATACGGCAACGAACCCATTCATTTTGGCAATAATTACATTATTCCCAAACCCTTTGATCCGCGTGTACTTACCTGGGAAGCTCTTGCGGTGGCTAAAGCCGCGGTTGAAAGCGGCGTGGCGCGAAAAGAGATCAAAGACTGGGATGCGTATCGCGACAGCCTTGAAAGCCGCCTGGGACGCACGCAGGAAGTTTCGCGCATTTTGATTAATAAAGCGAAAGATATCAAAAAACGGTTGGTATTGCCCGAAGGCGAAGAGATAAAAATTCTGCGCGCCACCCAGACTTTATTGGACGAAGATGTGGTTAAACCGATTCTTTTGGGAGACAAAGAACAGATTTTAAAATTAGCTCGGGAATATGAACTTGATATTAGCAGAGCGGAGATTATCGATCATTCTCAATGCAGCAAAATCGATCAATATGTGGATGAATTGTATCGTCTGCGAAAACGCAAAGGTTTAACGCGTGACGCCTGCCGCCGTTTGTTGTGCACCGATCATAATTATTTTGGAGTAATGATGGTGCGCATGGGCGATGCGGATGCCATGGTTTCCGGCGTGAATCACTATTATCCGGAGGTGATTCGTCCCGCGCTGCAAATTCTTGAAGTACAAAAAGATAAAAAATTTATCGCCGGTCTTTATGCCATGATATTCAAAAACGAAACCATCTTTTGTGCCGATACCACGGTTAATAGTGAATCCACCGCGGAAACGCTGGCTAATACAGCCATTCTTGTGGCGGATAAAGTCAGAAAGACCTTCGATATCGAACCGCGGATAGCCATGTTATCGTTTAGTAATTTCGGAAGCGTCCGCCACCCCTTTGCCGAAAAAGTGGCAAGTGCGACCGAAATGGTTAAACAGATGCGTCAGGATTTGATGATCGACGGAGAAATGCAAGTTGATTTGGCTTTTGACGTGGATTTGCGCGAAAGAGACTATAGTTTTTCCGACTTGCAGGGCAGAGCCAACGTGCTGATTTTTCCTTCGTTGGAAGCCGGAAACATCGGTTACAAATTGATGGCAAGACTGGGCGGCGCGGAAGTTATCGGTCCTATTTTGGTGGGACTCGAAAAATCCGTCCACGTTTTACAACGGCACTGCGATGTGGACACTATCGTGCGTATGTGCGCATTTGCCGCAGTTGACGCCTGATATGAATTTTTAAAACCCCGGGGATGCTTGCATTCCCGGGGTTTTTAATTAATGATAATAACCGGAAGAGATTTGCCGATAATGACGCCTTGATTTTAAATTAATTTACAAATAAATACAGGAGGGCGTCATGCCAGAGCATCAAGCCCTTTTAAAATCAATTTCTTCCATTCTGGACGAGCTTAACAGCGCCCGGAATTGCGAACGAATTTTGCACAACATTCTGGATCAATTGGTAAAAAGTCTGAATTGTAAAACTTGCGCCATTGTTGAATTGAATCCGATTACCGAATTTCTCGAAATCCGGAATTTCTACAATCTTTCGTGGAATTTTTGCAAGAATTACCGCAAAACAATGGACACGCCCTTGTTGCGGGAATTGATCTGGAACGGGGTGCCCATCAATATTCCGGACAAACAATACGCTTCAAGAGTGATTGAACAATTGCGCATGAAACATGATTTTAAATCCGCTTATGCGATAAATCTGATCGCTTACCAACAGCCGCTCGGGTTTCTTTACGTGGATTCCGATGAAATCAATTATTTTACGGAAGAACGTCAGCAAATCGTTGATATCTTCGCCAAAGTAATTTCCACCTGTCTGTATTTGGAACGCCTGACCGGAAAATTAAAACGGCTCGACCGGATTGATGAGGATTCGGGCGCGCTTCGTTTTGATTACTACTTATCGTTTCTCAAAGAGAATTTTCACCGCAGCTCGCGCATGAATGAACCTTACTCGTTTTTATTGATTGATATCGAGAAATACGGGTCTATTATGACTCTTTACGGGCTGGATGTGACGCGTTCGTTGCTGCGGGAGATGGTTGGGAAGATCAAAGAACAATTGCGTCGTTATGATGAAATTTGCCGCTTCGGCGCCGACGAGTTTTTAATCAGTCTTCCGGCTACCGGCAGAGATGACGCCGTCGAGGTGGCTAAAAAGATTTGTGATTTATTCACAAAAAACACGTTTACTTCTCGAAAAATCCGGGTTAATGTTTTTGTCGGAGTCGTTAGTTATCCGCAGAATTCGACTTCTCTCAACGGATTATTAATCGCAGCCAAAAATGCGTTGCAGGCTGCGAAACGCATGTCTCAAAAACCGAGGGTTGCCACTGTAACAACCGTTTATGAATAGGAGAGGAATAAGGGATGCTGAAAAATTTTAAGCAGTTGCTAAACACCGTAACTCAAATGGAAAAACGAACAATAACCGTTGCCATGGCGCAGGATGCGGAAGTTTTACTCGCGCTTAATGCGGCGCAGTCGGCTGGACTGGGAGAAGCGATTTTGGTCGGCGACCGCGCGGAAATTTCCGGACTTGCCGAAGAAGAGCATATCGATCTAAAAAACTACGAGATTGTGGATGTTAAAGAAGAAAAAAAGTGCGTGCGCGAAGCGATAGAAATTGTTCGCTCCGGAGAAGCGCAGGTCATAATGAAAGGTTTATGCAGCACGGCAAATTTTCTTAAGGGGATTTTAAACAAAGAACACGGTTTACGCGCTGCTGATGTTTTGTCTCATCTGGCAATTTTTGAAAGTCCCAATTATCCTAAACTTTTATTCATGTCCGATGCCGCCATGAATATCGCTCCGGATCTGAAGACCAAAATTGCCATTACCAATAATGCCATTAAAGCCGCCCATGCCCTGGGATATAAAAAACCTAAAGTCGCCATGCTTTCGGCGGTCGAAAAGGTGAATGCCGAAAATATACCTTCAACCGCCGATGCTGCAATTATCGCCAAAATGGCGGAACGCAAGCAAATTTTAGAAGCAATTGTGGACGGACCCCTCGCCCTGGACAACGCGATTTCTCCGAAAGCAAATCAGGTAAAGGGTTTAAACTCCAGCGTCGGGGGGCGGGCGGATATTTGTATTGTCCCGAATATCTAAGCCGGCAATATATTTTACAAATTAATGACCATATTGGGGAACGCCATGGTAGCCGGAATAATTTTAGGCGCAGCCGTGCCCGTGGTGTTAACCTCGAGAGCTGATTCCGAAAATTCAAAATTTCTTTCAATCGCTGCGGCGCTTGCGGTGAGTTAAAGGGGAGAACAGTGTTATGAGTGAAAAGAGGCTGTTAATTTTGGCTATTAATCCGGGCTCGACCAGCACTAAAATTTCACTATTCGAAGGAGAAAAAGAGCTGTTCACCGAAAATATTACGCATAAAATCGAAGAATTAGCCCGATTTAACCGCGCATCGGATCAGGACCTTTATCGGATGGAATTGATTATTCGTTTTTTACGCGAGCAAAAAGTACCTTTGGAACAAATTCAGGCTGTAGTCGGTCGCGGCGGTCTTGTCCGTCCCATCGAAGGCGGAACCTATATTGTAACCGAACAAATGGTGGCTGATCTTAAAAAAGGCATAATGGGAGATCATCCCTCCAATTGCGGAGGTTTGATCGCTTATGCCATCAGTAAAGCGCTGGGCTGCCAGGCTTTTATTGTCGATCCGGTTGTTGTGGATGAAATGCAGGATATAGCGCGCATTTCAGGAATGCCGCTTATTCAACGCAAAAGTATCTTTCATGCCTTAAATCAAAAAGCGGTAGCCAGAGAAGCCGCCAAAAAACTGAATAAAAAATATCGGGAATGTAATTTGATTGTGGCGCACATGGGCGGCGGCGTTACGGTCGGCGCCCATTACAAGGGAAAAGTGATTGACGTAAACAATGGATTGGACGGCGACGGTCCTTTCAGCCCGGAACGCAGCGGATCGGTCCCCGTGGGCGATTTGGTTAAAGTCGCTTTTTCCGGGACTTATACTTATCAGGACATGAAAAAATTGATCAAGGGTCACGGCGGAATGGTTGCCTATCTCGGCACTCACGATCTGCGCGTTGTGGAAGACCGCATCGATAAAGGCGATCAGGAGGCAAAATTAATTTTTGAAGCCATGGCTTATCAAATCGCCAAAGAAATCGGCTCCTTAGCCACGGTTCTTTTCGGAGAGGTTGACGCCATTGCCTTAACCGGCGGAGTGGCTAAAAGTAAACGGTTCGTGAATTTGATTAAAAAACGAGTCTCTTTTATTGCTCCTGTTTTTGTGTTTCCGGGCGAGGAAGAAATGCGGGCTCTTGTTTTCGGAGCATTGCGGGTTCTGCAAAAAGAAGAAGAGGCTAAGACCTATTAGAATATTTAAAGGGCGTCTTTGAACGTCGTAAAATCTGTCTCTTTTTAGATATTTTTACATCTAACCAGAATCATTTATCTTTCCCGAAGATAAAATTTTGGGGAAAGATCAAAGAGTTCGCTCTAAAAACCTTGTTCTGTCATTTAAAGCGCAGAGAGAAGTCTTCTAACTCCGACGAAAACAAAAGATTTCTCGACGCTGCCTTCCCCGAAAATGACAATTTCAGACCTTTAGAGTGAACACATCAATGTTTTCTTTTAATAAAAGGATTTAAAATGATTCATGTTTTTGGCTTAATTGCCGGCGCCGCGATTGGATTGTTAATAGGAAGATACATGTCCAAATTCGGATTCGGCTGCCCTTTAATTTGCGATCCGAAAATCAGCACTATCTACTTTGCGTTAATCGGCTTAATGATCACTTTTAGTTAAACTTAAAGAAAGGATGACAATGTCAACTCAAGTACGAGGTAAAGTTATTCATATTAAAGGCGTCACGTTTAGCGGAATTACCAGCTCAAACCATTGGGTTCCGATGGACGGACCGTCGAAGTTCGGCGGAGAAGAAGGAGCCACCCGCCCCAAAGAGCTGTTGCTGCTTTCTCTGGCGGGCTGTACCGGAAGCGACGTAGCCTCGATTTTAACTAAGATGCGTCAAAAATTTACCCGCTTCGAGGTGCATGTGGCTGCGGAAATGGCTGACGAACATCCGAGGGTCTATACCAAAATCCATATAACTTATAAAGTTTGGGGCGATGTAAAAGAAGAAAATGTAGTGAAAGCGATAAACCTTTCTCAGGATGTTTATTGCGCCGTAACGGCGATGTTAAAAAAATCCGTGGAAATAACGCATTCCTATGAGATAAATCCCGATGAGGATTAATCTCTTTTAACGTAAAAGAAAAAAGTAAACGGATAATTTCCGTTTACTTTTTATTTTTATTAAATTTTTTAAATCTCATCCGAATATGAAAATAAATCAGGCAACTAAAAATCAGGAAAAAATGTCATGGGAAACAAAGTGATTGATTTGGAAACTGCTCTTGACCGTCTGGGGGGAGATAAGGAATTTTTACTTGAATTACTTGGCGAACTTGTTCAGCAAATTGATCAGAGTTTGCCGGATTTGAAAAATGCGGTTGACAGCGCCAACTATGACGAATTGCGGTCCATCGCCCATGGCTTAAAAGGCGCCGCCGCTAACCTTGGCGCGGACAAGATCGCCGAACAGTTTCTGCAATTGGAAATGATGGGCAAAGAACACCGCCTGAACGGAGCAATTGAAGGCGTGGAAAATGCACGGGAGTTGAACGAAGAATTGAAAAACTACATCACTACGCTTTAAAAAGGCAAATCTAAACCTTTTGAAAAACACAGCAAAATTTTTATTCCCATCAGTCCGACCGCCAACGGGAAAAACGGGAATCGCCAAATTATGGCAGACAATCGATTCCCGTAATTCAGTGATTTTTTAGCCATTTCTATTGAAGCGCAACAAAAGTGACAAGTGACGAGTGACAAGTGATAAGACATAATGCGTGGCGAGCAGCCAGCGATCAGTAACCGGAGAAGCCGCTTACACGCTTAACGATTAACGAAAAGTAAGATTAAAGTTCTTTCAAGATTAAAGCAATGACAGCAAAAGGCAATTATTTAATTCCGGAGGAATTGAATGAAAATAGCCCAGTAATTT
>JAJRSN010000063.1 GCA_024278715.1 Calditrichota bacterium | reverse complement strand
TTCAGCGCAATCTGCGTAATCGGATTAATCTGTGGTCAAAAAACCGCAGAGTTCGCAAAGTATCCGCAAAGAACGCAAAGAAGAAACTTCCTTATTATTAGAAAAGAGTTCTCTTTTTCAGCGCAATCTGCGTAATCGGATTAATCTGTGGTCAAAAAACCGCAGAGTTCGCAAAGTATCCGCAAAGAACGCAAAGAAGAAACTTCCTTATTATTAGAAAAGAGTTCTCTTTTTCAGCGCAATCTGCGTAATCAGATTAATCTGTGGTCCGTAAGCTGCGGTTACTTCTTCTTCAACACAATATTTTGCGCGTTAGCGAGAGCAATCGATTTTTCCAGCTCGCGAAGATACTGATATTCTGCGGGCAAAAGCACCGGTCTCTTTAAACTGTATTCCCTCCTGAACAAAATCTTTCCTTCGTCGCTATTCCTTACGGAACAAAGAAAAGAGATGAATGAAAATTGTTTGCTTATGGTGTTGAAAAGTCCCTGAATTTCCATTTTCCGTGGATCGAAAGTCAGTCTCACCTCGTCGGCGATGGTAATCGGCGCGTTGAATATAATCGGATATTTTCGTTCTTCATTAATAAAACGATCCAGATCGGCGTTCAACTGAAAGATGGTCGGATTAAAAACGAACAATGATGAAATATTTGAGCCGAAGTTTTCTTTTTTGAAATCGAACTCAATGTTAAATTCGCCGGTAATCTGGGACGGATCGTCAAATTTCAGGTTGGAAAGCTCAATATCCTGAGTGTTGGCGTTCAGATAGCGGGTCATAATTTTTTGCATTTCGTTTGCGCTGGCGTTTTTAAAACGGCTTCGTAAACTCAAATTAGGATTGCCTTTGTAAATTAATTTGGCGTGACCGCTCAGCCTGCCGTCGGGTTCTAATTGTAAGGTGACGTATCGCTTTATCGTGTTATCCGTGCAACGGCTTGCGGGTATCTTTTCTATGCTTGATTTTCCGTTTTCAAGAATGATCAGAGCGTACTGACCTTCCAGCGAAGGATAAATTTCGCCCAGAGGACAATTGCTCCCGGTGGCGTCGAGCCAGTATTCTTTTCCGGATGATGTTTTGACGCAGGCGAGCATGTGATTGAAATTTTTCAGAGAAATCAGGTTCCATTTTTTAAGCATTTTGGATTTGGTAGCCGTGAGCGCCGGAAAGGCTTTTATTCCCTGGGCGCGTAATAAATTGATTATTAAGACCGTCATGTCTTTGCAGTCGCCGTACTTATTTTTTACGATGGTTGAAAACTTGTTCGGAATGTAGCCGCTTTTGCCAATGTCGTAAGCCAGATAGCGATACTGGTGCTGGGCGTAGTTGAATATCTTTTCTATCTTTTCGGTTTCCGTTTCGGCTCCCTGACAAATCCGGTTTGAGAGGGCAATAACCTCGGGATTTTCCTCGTCCGCCATGTAGGGTTTTAGCATTTTCCAATATATTTTCGACAACTCATTCCAATTGTCGTACCGTAAATCGATGCTCACGTAATGCGCAATGTCGAGGTAGGGCGGAGAAGCAGGCTCATTTATTAAAGCCGGAATGTCTCTCATTTCCCAGAAATAAATTTTGCTGGCGTCTTTTTGCGATTTTTCGGTGAGCAGGTTTTTCTGAACCTGAGGTTTGTCTATCGGAAAGTTGTTGGAATAATAGGTCCAGTTGTTTCCGTATCTGAAAAAAATCTTCGGGATTTCCACCGAGTAGCGGCTGTAAATTTTTGGCAGGTCTTCCTGTAAAAACCAGTAATCGCCAATGAACCATCCGGAAAAATTCGTGCGATACGAATAAAAGAGCACCGAACCGGGCTCAACCCCGGGAAATGTGAATCGCACCGATTTTTCATTGGTAATCGTCTTGTAATCTTCACGAAGTTTGGTGGGATGCAAATCTTTTTCCGTAAGTTTAATGATTTCTCCGTTTGGTTTAATTGTGTAAGCAATAAAATCGAGAAGATGAATGTCGTCATTCAGGTAGATGCTCGGGCTGGTCCACGATTCGGCTTTATCGTTAAAATAAACGACCGCCACCTGGGTGGTTGTTTCCAGATTGACGTTCCAGTCGGAATCGAGGTACAATTTGTTGGCAATATTTTCGTAAAGAACCACTCCGCCCGCTTCGGGGTATTCTGCCTGAATGGGCAGGTGTTCACGTCCCGTAATTTTCAGCATATCATTAACGCTCAACTTTTTTAAGCTTCCGCAGGAAATGATGAACATCAAAAAGAACATCGCGAAAATGTTAATAAGGGTTTTCATTGAAATCCTCCGGCTTGAATTATTTTTAGAAATTTATTCCTTTATCTTGTGGAAATCGATGAAAGTGTCTGCAAAATATGTGTTATCGTTTCGGGTGAACCGTGGGGCTCCGGTAAAATGAAGCGGATTTTTAATAAAAAACCGGAATCGAAAAAAAGTCTGGCGGAATGCAAAGTTAATCAGATTTTGAACCCTCTAAAAAGTTTTACCAGAGCGGTTTAGTAAACAACAATTTTTTCCCTAAAACTTTATTTATGAATATTGTCTGTTCCACTAATACGAATTTCTAACCATAAATACCTGGTTCAAAATTGAAAATCGGGTTATTAACAGGTGATTAAACAGCTTTAATATAATATAAAAACAATTATTAAAAATGCAAATGGATTTTGGCTTAAACGGCGTTGGCTGCGGTTTTGCAGGACGTGCGCACGGCTGATATTAGCATGTAATATTTTTGTTACTGACTATTTTTCTTCTGTTTTCTAATTTTTAAATCCAAAATAAAAAAGTGTTTGAGAAAAGCATAAGATGAGCCGATATCTTGTTTCAAATAATTTCAAATTGTTCTGAAAGCGGATCGGTCATTATCATAACCAACAGTCCGTTTAAAGAATGGGATCAGATATTTAACAATGACGCCACATTTAGCTTCGCCTTGATCGATTGCTTGGCTCATCATGAGATTATTATTCGGATAAAAGGAGACAGTTACCGAATGAAAACAAATTAATTTAATGCACGGTTTTAACATGGCGGAAATCTTTAGGGCGGGGCATTTGAGTTTCAACAAAAAAGGTCGGAAAAAATATGTGGTAACTTTTAAACCGGCGAAAACGGTAAAAAAAACTAATCTGCTGCGACAATCGTTTGCTGCCTGCACTAAATCGGCAGCAAAAACATCCATGGTTAAACGTCCTTTTAAAATATTATCATGTGGGACTGTGGGACGGAGATGGTACGGAACGTTTTCAGTAAAATTTATCTCATTGCTCTTAATCCA
>JAJRSN010000062.1 GCA_024278715.1 Calditrichota bacterium | reverse complement strand
CGCAGGCTAATTCCGTACTGCTTCATCATTTCCCCGTCATCTTTACAGGGAAACCATTCAACATTAAAACTGCCTACTTCAATCACCGCTTCTTTTTGCGCGACCAAAATAAACGGAATCAATAACAGAAAAATCAAACGTGCTAAACGCATAATCACCATCCTTAACTTATCGATTTTGTGGGGATTTGAGTTAAATTCCTAAGATACCGAACCAATGTCTCCAACTTTTGATCGAGCGTCTTTGACTCATTGGTACGAATATGCAAATTGTAAATATGATCAAAACGCCCCGATTCAAGATTGATCTTTAGCGGAGCGTTCAAAATAGCGCAAACATAAGTACAAAATTTATCTTCATTCTGATTCAAATCAATAACCAAATCGATCTTTTCCGATTGAAACGTCTCCAGATACTCCTTTTTAGGTAAACCTAACCACGTACTGTCCTCTGCGCGAAATGTTTTCTTTTCGAAAGTTGAAATAATAACATCCCGCGTGAATATTTCATAAAGCTTTTGAATAAATCCCGATATGAGATATTCAATATTCGTATGTTCCGGAATGACTAATAAAATATGACGTATCTTTTTAAGATTCTCGCCAAAATCATACATCCTTTGAGGAGATGCCCGGCGCTTCAATCGCCAGTCCAAATATTTATCGAGCAGAATGCGCTTTAATCGTTCAATCAATGTTTTTTACCTCGTCTTTTCAGCCAGATTTTTTCCAGATATTGTTTTAATTTTGCCTCGCGTCCAAGTTCCGAAGGCTTGTAGAAAATTTCATCTTCAAGCCCTTCGGGAAGATATTGCTGCTCCACAAAATGTCCGTTGAAATCATGGGGATATTTATAACCACTCCCGTAGTTCAGGCTTTTCATTAAAGCGGTCGGCGCATTTCGTAAATGCAGCGGAATCGGTTTGATTCCCTTGGATTTTACCAATTCCTGCGCCTGATTAATCGCTTTGTACGCCGCATTGCTTTTGGGTACCGAAGCCAGGTAGGTGGTCACCTGCGCCAGAATGATTCGCGCTTCGGGCATGCCCACATTTTTTACTGCGTCAAAAGCTGCCGTTGCTAAAGAAAGGGCGTAAGGTTCCGCGTTGCCGATGTCTTCCGAAGCTAAAATAATCAACCTACGGGCAATAAACGTGGGATCTTCTCCGGCTTCCAACATGTGCGCCAAATAATAAACGGCTGCGTCAGGATCGCTGCCGCGTACGCTTTTAATGAACGCCGAAATTGTGTCGTAATGGTAATCGCCGTGTTTATCGTAATACAAAGGATTCTGATCCACTGCTTTCCTGATTAATTCCTCGGTAATCACCACACGATTCCCGTCTTTTTCCGCCAGATGAAACGTCCTTTCCAGCAAATTGAGCGTCCTGCGTGCGTCCCCGCTTCCGTAAAACAAAAGCGCCTCCATTCCGGGAAGTTCGAATTCATAATTCTTAAACAACACATCCTGTTTAATGGCACGATTAACTATCGTTTCCAGATCTTCAATAGAAAGTTCGTCCAGTTGAATTACCTGACATCTGGAAAGCAGAGGCGAAATTACCTCAAACGAAGGATTCTCCGTCGTGGCGCCGATCAAAACCAATGTTCCGTCTTCAACGGCATGCAGCAGAGCGTCCTGCTGTGCCTTGTTAAAACGATGAATCTCATCAATAAAAAGCACGGTGTGTTTATCATAGTAGCGAATTTGATCCAACGCCTCTTCAATGATTTTCTTTACGTCTTTTACTCCCGCCGTCACCGCCGAAATAGCCACAAAACGATACCCCACATCTTTTGCCAACAGACGGGCAAGCGTGGTCTTACCAACTCCCGGCGGTCCCCAAAAAATAATCGACGGTAAGAATCCGGCTCTTAATTGTTTAATCAAAGCGGAATCCGGTCCGATTACCTTTTTATGCCCCACAACTTCCGACAACTCTTTGGGACGAATACGTTCCGCCAACGGCTGCCTTAAATTGTCATGCTGAGCAAAATCGAACAATGTATCGTCTTTTTTATTCATCGGGCTACCTTAAATCAACCGCTCATTGGATTAAATATTCTATCTCCAGCCTGGCTTCCTGCCCCGCTTTTACTAATACTTCAAATTTTAAAAATCCGGCTTTTACTTCCTTCGGTTTTATATTCGACGAAATCAGTTTTGTTTCTTTGTATGACGGGATATTCTCGATTACTTCGATGGTTACATCCTGCTTTTTGTGATTGCGCAGCCGATATTCGATTACCCTCTTTTCGGAAGTTTTGGACACCCGCTCGGTTTTTACCCGAGTCCGCTCGCTGACCAGATCAAAAGCTTTACCGATCGTTAATTTTACTTCTTCATCCCGCGGGGTGTGTTTAATCCGGTCTTCGCCGATAAACTCCAGTTCCTTTTGATCTTCTTTGTAAATACGTACCTTGCCTGCTGGCAGGGCAATTCCCAAATTATTCTTTTTCAGATTTTTAAACGTTATTTTCACCGTCACTTCATTCGGACTATAGGAATTTACAATGTACTTCTTTTTTACGGAGATTCTGGTTTCCGGAAATAACTGAATTTGTTTGACCTGATTATTCAACAAGGTGGTTTTGCCCTGAAGCGTGTAAAGATAATATTCAAAAAACGCTTTCTCCTTAAACCGTTTTGGAGCAGTAAAAGCCATAACCTCGTTACGCCGCGCACCGGCTTTTCGAGGATATTCTTTTATTAAATGTAAATCCCCCGCCATTAATTTTAAACGCGCATTATTGTAAACCTTACCGCTTCGATTATTAATTGTGACCCAACATGCCAGTTGCACTGTTCTGTCGTCCGCGCTTAATTTCCCCACGTAATCTGCGCGCCAATTCAGACCCCGCGTGAGGTAAGAAAGCGTTAAAGGATGCTTTCCCGCTTTTTGAGCCTCAACCTTCCACACCAATGTGGGCTTTGTGATAAACTTTTCTCTTTGGGAAGCGTAATCCTTTAAAATAACTTTT
>JAJRSN010000061.1 GCA_024278715.1 Calditrichota bacterium | reverse complement strand
TATGAAGGAACGCTGGTAGCCAGCGACGGACCTGCCGCCGGTTTGGAATCGGTTGATATTCTGGTATCCGAACCGGATAGCGTTGGAAAGTCTTTGCAGCTTGGCGGCACCGGACAAAGCTACGCCGATTTTGCCTGGCAGTCGCCTTTAAGCGCAACCCCCGGCGAAATTAATGTTAATCAAAAATTTGCTTCAAATTTACCCGAACCGTCAAATCATGTAACCGAATTCAAGGTAGATTCTACCGCCGCCAACAAAATTTACCTTAGCTGGGTTGGCTCGGTGGGTGACGTTCTGCCCAATAAATATTTGATTCTCGGAAAAACCGGCAGCGCAGCCTTTCCTGAAGTTTTGGACGGTCAACCCGTTGCCGATGATTTTGATTGGTCGGACGGAGCGGCGGCTTTTAACGTTTTACACCACGACGGTAAAAACATCTACGTTGTTTCCGATCTGGAAGGCGAAACCACTTACGATTTTGTTATCTACCCTTACAATAATTCGGGCGCGAAAATCGATTATAAGACCGACGGCGTTATTCCTTCGGCTTCGGGAACAACAAAAAAAATTGAGAAGTTGACGATCGCCGATATTCAGAAAACGCCGGACGGCAAAGAAGGCGACTCTCCGCTGGCGGGACAGGTGGTTACGGTGGAAGGTGTTGTGACGGGCGTTAGTTCTT
This sequence comes from Calditrichota bacterium, assembly GCA_024278715.1. Classification (GTDB taxonomy): domain Bacteria; phylum Calditrichota; class Calditrichia; order Calditrichales; family Calditrichaceae; genus Caldithrix. The sequence goes on along the minus strand of JAJRSN010000061.1, from coordinate 3,440 downwards.
ACAGCTATTTTATTCAGGATACCTCTGCGGAATGGAGCGGCATTAACGTCTATGATCCCACAAATACTTCCGTGCTTAAGTTGGGAAACAGAATTTCCGTGACGGGAACCGTGGCTGAATACAACTCTAAAACGGAAATCAAAGATGTCTCTTCAATGACGGTTCTGGAAGAGAGCGCGCCTTTACCCAAACCGCTTTCAATTAAAACCGGCGAACTGGCGCAGGAAAAATACGAAGGCGTACTGGTTAAAGTCAGCAACGCAACCTGTACCAATGCCGATCTGGGCTATGGCGAATGGGAAGTTGACGACGGCTCGGGTCCAGCCCGCATCGATGATTTAATTTTAAATGATTTTACGCCGGTACTGGGACAAACCTACAATATTACGGGAGTCTGTGATTATACCTACGATAATTATAAAATCGAACCCAGAACCATGGACGACGTGCGTTTGGTTACAACCGCGCCTGTAATCGAATTTGTCGGCACTTCGGTCCTTGTGCCTGCTGCCGACGAAAATTTTACAGATACGGTTAAAGTTACCGACAACGGAACGATTGTCGAAGTTCAATTGCGCTACCGGGTCAATAACGGAGATGTGCGGCAGGTTGCCATGACGCAGGCGGGAAGCGATTCGATTTATTCCGGCGTAATCCCTTCATCCGCTTACACGGACGGCGACAAGGTTGAATATTGGATTTACGCCAAAGACAATGACAACGAAGAATCGGAAAGCGGAATTTCCGGATTCTTTGCCGGAATGACTCCCATTGGCACGTTAAAGCAAATCGATTCCGAGGGACGTTTAACGGTTGACGGCTATTTTGCGCGCACCGGCGGCGTGGCGACGGTTTCCAACGGCGTGTTCGACTCCAAACATCTGAGCGTGTACATTCAGGATGAAAACTTCAGCGGAATTAATGTATTTAAATACAATGCCGCCGACTTTCCGGTGATTGAAGGACGCGCCTACACGGTTACCGGAATGCTTACCCAATACAACGGTCTGGTTGAGATTGTTCCGGAAGATACTGCGACGGACATTATCGATAACGGAGAAGCAGCCATGCCTGAACCGCTTGAGGTAACCCTTGCGGCGATTTTAAGTTCGCCGGAAGCCCTGGAAGGTTTGCTGCTGAAAATTGTGAATCTGGATACTGTCGCCGGCACACCCGCCTGGCCCGACAGCGGTTACAACGCCAATTTAACCGTTACCGACGATGACGGCGCTTCGCAATTGACCCTACGCATAGACAAAGACACCGATCTCGATGAATCCGATCCCCCCAGTTGGCCGCAGGACGTTGTGGGCATTTTATCCCAATACGATTCCAAGCCGCCTTATTTGGACGGATACCAGATTTTGCCGCGTTCCGCAAAAGATCTTTCCGGGTTAACAGGATTGCCAAATTCGCAAAAAGGAACTATCCCCCAACGGGTTACGCTTTTACCCGCCTTTCCGAATCCCTTTAATCCTTCCACCAGCCTGCGGTTTGAAATACCGGCAAAAATAGCCAATAATAAAATTGTCAGTCTCGCTATTTACAATATTCTGGGACAAAAGGTTAAAACGCTGATCGCCGGGAAAAAACTTAATGCCGGAAAACACCGGGTTAAATGGAGCGGTCTGAACGATCGGGGAGCAACGGTTCCTTCGGGCGTCTATTTTGCTCTGTTAAAAATTAGTAATCAAATTTGGAGTCAAAAGCTTATATTGTTAAAATAGTAATTCAACCTGCGATAAAAAAGTTTTGATCGAAAAATAAAGGTGGGATGAAAACGCGTCATCCCCCTTTAGTATTAGCGAAGGAGTTTACCGGAATGTACCGTTTACTTTTTATGATTTTTTTACCCTTTATTCTTCTTGCTCAAAATCATTTGCTCATAACCGAGGTTTTTGTCCCGCCCACGGCTGAATCTCAAAAAGCATTTATTGAAATCACCAATACCACCTCACAGGCGGCGGAATTGGACAGCCTGTATCTGGCAAATTACAACACCTATTACAAAGTTGTCAAAAATGAATTTTCGCCGACCAATCAGTTTTTTATCGCCCGCTTTCCGCAAACTGTTTTGCAGCCCGGCGAGGTTGTTGTTGTGGCTTTGGACGGCAAAGGCTATTTTGAGGCTTTTGGCAAACATGCCGATTTTGAGCTGAAATCAACCGACGATCAGGCTCAGGATATGGATGTGATTAAAATGGGCGGCAATCCTTCGCTGGAAACCATCAAGGGCATGATGGCGCTTTTTTACTGGGACGGACAACAAGACCTGGTAAAAGACGTTGACTACATCCCCTGGGGACTGATCGCCTTTAACAGCGTGTGGATGGACAAGAGCGGATTGCAAATCGACGGACCCGACGCCGATACCACAAAAAGCTCTTACCTGGACGACCTGCCGACGGCGCAGCAGAAAACATGGTCAAATATTCCTTCGGGGCAGAGTCTGCAAAGAAAAAGCGCGGAAGAAACCGACGAACTTACCTCGGAAGGAAACGGCGTAACGGGTCACAACGAAGCCACGGAAAACTGGCAGCAAAGTTTTAAAACCGCCGATCCGACGCCGGGCGGTTTTAGTCTTATTGCCGGCGACGGAAGCGGGTTTGCCGTTCTTTCCCCCGATAGCGTTAACACGAATGAATTTTTTGACGCTACCGTTACAATCGGCACGGAAGACGAATATGAACTGACTTCGGTACAAATAACCGTTCCCTCCGAAATTACCTGGTCGCAACAGACGACCGACGTGGTTTTGGAAGGAGCGGGCTTTTCCGGCGCGAGCTTTACTGTAAATCAAAATCAAATAACCATTCAAAATGCGCAAATTAATAAACAGCAGAGCGGTCAGATTATTCTTAAAAATTTAACCGCTCCCGTTGAGGAAGGGAAATACGCTTTTCGGGTTCTCACCGCCACACAAAACGGAGAGCTTACGCCCGTTTCCGTCTTTCCGCTGCTTGCAGTGCTTAAAAAGTTAACCATTGCCGATATTCAGAATAATGTCGCCGAATTTGAAGGCAAAGCGGTTACCATAGAGGCTGTGGTGACCATTGGCGTAAACGTCACACGTTCCGATCGAACCGACGCTTATGTGCAGGATGAATCGGGGCGGGGCATTAATCTCAGCGATTTCAGCACCGATTACCCGGAATTGCAGCGCGGCAACCGCTTAAAAATCACGGGCACGGTAACCAATTACATTAGCACTTCGGGTGACGAAACCACGGAAATTGTGGATTTTAAACTAACACTGCTTTCCGAGAATAACGAAATTCCTTCCGTTAGCTACCTGACCTGCGCGGAAGCTTCGAACATCGAGCTGGAAGGAAGTTTTATCGAAACCGCGGGCATCATTACCGACAAAGCGGAAAACATCGGCGGGGGAACCAATATCACGCTTGATGACGGAATCGGCATTTTACAGTTGCGAATCTGGG
>JAJRSN010000060.1 GCA_024278715.1 Calditrichota bacterium | reverse complement strand
GTCGCGGGTCCCGCCGATTACATTCAGCATCTGGAAACCGTTCACTTTGAATTAAAGGGAACCCCTTCCGCCCCCGAAGCAGCTTTGCTTTATTTTTTACTACGAACCGGCGTTTTTTCCGCCAAAAGCGATTTCGAAGAAATAAACGCAGAAAACAGATTAAACGCAAACGTTCCTCATTGGATTGAAAGAGCGGAAAATCGAATCGATGAAAAAGCGGACGGTATTTCCCTGATTTTGCAAAAAGTCCACGAGCGGCAAAACGCCTACATCGATCGTTTTCAAAAGGTGGCGCAAAAAACGTTGCTGCGATCTTTTGCGCCTTTAAAACCGTCTGTTATTCTGGATGATTGTTTTGCTTCGTTTACTTCGGATCAGGTTGTCAGCCAGTTTTTTGACAATTTACACAACGCGGAATGGATAGCCGGTTTGGAGGATAGTTTTTTAAACGTTTTTGTCAACGTTCATCCGGAATACGATCGCAATCGATGTTTTGCCGTAAGCGGTTCGTCGCGTACGGCTTTGGGTCTTTTGGGCTTTCACGGCAAAATCAAAAAAGTCGTCAGTCCCGATTTAAGCTGGACTTACGAACACTGTTTTCCGGAGGTAGAAATTTTACCGATTAATCCTTTGGAGAATTTTACAGCCCGGAGGGTGATTGATTGTCTGGAAGGTTTAATCTCCCGCGACGGCACATGGCTTTCCGAAGGCGCCATTATTCTGAATAATCCGCACAACGCCACGGGAGCGATTTTACCCGAAGACCAGTTGTCGGAAATTTTAATCTGGGCTTTTAAACACGGATTTTACGTGATAGACGATCTTTCTTATCAAAATGTAGGACCGTGGGAAGAGCCGCGATCGGTTTCCACTTTAAAACAGCTTACCAACAAATTGATCAAAAACGGCTATATAATCGGCGAGGATGCGCACCGCCTGATTACCGTGCATTCGCTCTCCAAAACCGACAGCTTTGCCGGAGCGCGATTGACCGTTATCGAGATTCCCGACGCCGAAATTGCCGCAGCGTTTAAAAAGCAGTTAGCGACCGTCAAAAAACATTCATTGCCATTGCTGATCGCCTATCTTTTTTACAGGAACGGGCAGGAAGCGGTTGAGGAGTACTATGCGTTCAGAAACCGACTGTTTGCCGAACGCATGACCATGCTCAAAAAAGCGGAAGAAGATTTGCCGTCCGAGCGCAATCCCTTTGGGATAGAGATCAAAGCTCCGCGAGGCAGCATGTATCCTTTAATGTTCATCCGGCAGTTGCCGTCCGGCATTTCTCTGGACGCGTTGTCTTCGAGCCTTGCCAATCAGGGAATCGGTCTGGTTCCCCTTTCTACCTTTGCCAGAACGGAGAACGGCTATCAAACCGCCCGTCCGGCGTTCCGGTTAACGCTTGGCGGAAAAATCAGCGGGGAGCCTCTTTATTATCAAATGCGGCGGGTGCTGATCGATTTGAATCGTTTGATCGCTCAGGAAGCGTCGTCTTTTCAAAAACAGCACCTGAAGATCAAAAAGAAATCGCTTCCCGGAATAAGGGCTAAGGATGATGCGTGGAATCAAATTCGCGTGCGAATCCGGCGCTCCGCGCAAAAGTCGTTCAAAGAAAAATTAAGCGGCAAAAAAGCGCCATTAAAATCCGATTTTCAAACGTCGTTTTTTGACGAATTTTTGAGTAGCCGGTTAAATGTTCTGGAAGCGCAATATCAGGCGCGCTTTGACCTCTGGCAAGAATTAAAGAACATGAGCGGAGAAAGCCGCAGGCGCGAATTGGAGCAGATTCTTGAAAAGGAATTTTACAAGGACGACCTTGCGATAAGGCGGCAAAAATTTTGTAAGCGGTTGATCGACCGAACCGTACACCCCACGCAAATGTATTCGCTAAAAGTGGATGTAGAGGCTCGGGCTCTTATCGAGAAAATTTTACTTTCGCAACCCGTGCCGCCGGCTGAAATTACGGAATTTTCCGAGGCGTTGATTTCGGAATTTCTGGGCACATCGGTTCCGATCAATTCCATTCAGGAAGCCGACGAACTGATTTTAGATTTAAATTCTTTTATTGAAGCCGAAGAAATTGCCAGACGAAGCGGAAACGAGGATTTGCAGACCTTTCTTTCTTTTTGGGGCGATTGGGACGGCAGCACGCGTCCATCGGGTCAGGGGCATCGGCTGGTGGGCGCGGTGGTCATCGAAAATGTGGCTCGCCTGGCAAAAATACTTTCCCTGCTGCTTTCCTTGCAGCCCGATCTGAAAATCGATTCCGCTCTTTTGGAAGATTTGCAGCAGTTTCCGCAGCGGCGCGAGCGTTTCTGGAATTTGTTAAATAAAATCACCTGGCTTACCAATCAATTGGAAAAACGTTATCGCAGTCTGCTGCCCGCCAATATCCTGCCTTCCGGATGGCGGAAAGCGGGCATGAAGCTGCGCCTGGTCCGCGATCCGTTGACCGTGATGTGGGAGCATAACGACCGCCTGGAGCGGAAAATGCTTCAGTTGCGCAATCAGCGCAGACAGGGTCTTGAGTATTATTTTGTGCTTAATAAAAAATTGCGCAAAGCCCTGCACGCCTCCATTCCCCTGATTTTAGAACATCTTGATCATCCGGAGATGTTGTTCAGAACCGGGTTTTATCGCGATTTGCTCAAGCGTTTTGTGCTGACCCCGCGCATCCATCAGAACATGATTACCTCGGTCGATCCTTTTGCCATCGACACCACCGTTTTTAATCTTGTTGAAATTAACGAATTGGGCGGCGTTGTCGGAAATGCTGGATTGATTCTGGCGTTACAGGTCAGTATGACCAGTAAAGTGGAAGCCCTTATTCAGTTGGATCAAAAATTACGCGCGCAAAAAGAAGCGGTTATGCGCGAAAATCCAACCGCCGATCTGCCGGATATCTGGGTTATTCCCCTGTTCGAAGATTACGATGTGGTAAAACGAATCGAAAGCTATCTTGATGATTTGTGGAATTACACCCGCAGCCACCGTTCAACCATGCAGGCTACCGAAGATCGTTTTTCGCAAATGATCTGCGAAATTTTTATCGCCGGCTCCGACTTAAGCCAGCAGGTAAGTCAACCCATGGCAGCCCAGTTGTACAAAGAGACCAAGTTCAGGGTCGTCCGATGGTTGGCTAAAAAAGGATTGTTGGAACGTGTGCGTCTTAAACTGGGCAGCGGCGAACCCATGCAGCGTCAGGGCGGATTTTATGACGAAACGGGAAGCCAGCCGGCGTTTATTTTAAATACGCAGAATAAAAAACGGATCGCAGGAGAGCTTTCTCCCGCCAGCGCTAAAAGCACGGAATTTGCCATTACCCCTCTGCGCGGCGTGATGAGCAGCGGCGATTTACGCACATTTCAGAGTACAATCGCGGAAAAATTGCGCATGATCTCTCCGGTTGAACGGGCGAATTTTTTGTATCATTTTATGCAGTTGCAAACCTATCACAATAAAGAGCTTATTCGAGCCGGGGAACCGCTCATTCAAACGCGTTTGCGTTACCATGAGCGCGGCGAAAAAGAATTAAAGCAGCTCACCATGGGCTGGCACGATCCCCTTTACAATAAATTTTTAAACGAGGTTTTGGAGAACTTCAGACAGATTGTTTACGGTCGCGATGAGGATGTGGTGGGAATTCACGTGGTTTCTTATTTTGTGTCGCGGATGGTACCCGCTTTTCGCGATCGTCCCACTATCCGCCCTGGCGGCGCGTCCAATCCCAAAGCGGGACAGCGTATTATCGAACGGTTGTCTCGCGTTTTGCCCCTATCCAAACACGGAACATTATTACGCGCTATTGGGCATAACCGGGCGCAAACCATGATTATGGGAATCAATCAGCTTACCACGGGACTGTTCAGAGCGCTTAAAGAATTCAGCAACGCGCAGCATGGAGTGATGAGTCCGCAATTACTGGTTCAGGAACGGATTTTGCCCTACTTACCGGCTTACGAAATTTTACACACCTTACGGGTTTATCAGGATGTGGATCTGGAAATTTTCGGTCGGCTGGAAAAACTCTTTCCGCCTGGAAACAGCGCAATATCGGCGTTGCACGAAGACACGGAACTGATGAAGGAATTTATTCCCTTGTTTCAGATTGAGCTTTTAAAACGGCACGGATTGCCGGTGGCAGATTTTTTTGAGAACAATTGTTTTAAACAGAATTTATTACCCACCCTGCGTCCCGATCTGGCTGTTTTAATGCAGAAAAATCTTTTTAATGCGGAAGCGGATTTACTGTTAGAACAAATAGAAGGTCCCGTTGCCGAAGACTGGAAAAATCAGGTCAAAGAACTTTTGCAAGTTCCCTTAAAAGTCCGCCGGTGGCGAAATGAAATCTGGCGTTTAATTGAGAAAAAAGTGGCTTCGCAGGTGGAAAGTTTTGTTCAGTTGGGGCAGGCGATTGACGTTTTATTAAAAAGCAGAAACATTAACGGAAATTCTTTGGATCAAAGCTTCACACAGTTTCAACGCACGGTTTCTCAATTGAGTACGGGATTGCAGGGAATTGTGGACGACAATTTAAAACAATTTTTGTTAGCCGCTTTGCAATATTTGGGCAGCGCTCCGCAGGGCGTTACCGAACTTCCGGTTAATGTGATGCGCGCCTTACGTGATGTGGAACGAATTATCAAAATCGAGCAGCAACCGCTCAGCGACGCGGAACAGCGGCAGCTTCGCTTTTATATTTTGCAAATTGCCAGAATGACCGGAGAGAACGGTTGACAAAAAAACAACCTGCCTGCCGGCAAATGCGTTTTAAATCCTTTCAGTGATCTCCCGTTACTTCCGGTTTTAAACTCCCTCCTTAAATTTTGTAATGCTGCAAAAGGATGATTTCAGCTTCCGATAATTGACATTTAGAATTCGGATTGATATTTTCTTTTTATCCGGAATGGGACATTCCCGAAAAATGTTCCTGGATTACAGACCCGATTCGGTCGCCGGAAAAATCTTCATCTTATCGAACGGACGGATTTATGTTTGATCCTTACCAAAATATCGCCAAATTCTATGACTCACTGACAGGGCCCTTCAACAAGGTGTTAAGAAGTATCGGATTTCGTTTGAGTAGTCCGAAAAAAGGAATGCGTGTGTTAGAGGTCGGCTGCGGCACCGGCGCGAACCTGAAACTTTACCGGCAGGCGGGCTGCAGGGTTTACGGAATCGATCTTTCGCCTTC
>JAJRSN010000059.1 GCA_024278715.1 Calditrichota bacterium | reverse complement strand
CTTTTACGCCTTGCGGTAAGTTAAAGGTAAAAACCGTTTCCATTCCGACCTCGCCATAATTCCGCCAGTAAGTATGCCAGCCGTCGGTTGCCGTCAATTCAATGGCTATCCAGACCGTCTCTCCGGGAGCAGCCCATTTAGTCTCCGAATATATATTGGTTTTAATATGCGAAGGTTGATTAAAAGACAATTGAGCGTGAAGCGGAAAACTCAAAGCGGCAATGAAAAATAAAACAAGCAAAAAGGATGAAAGTAACTTTTTTAAATGATTTTCCCTAAAAAAGCGAATGAGCTCCGAATCCATACCAAATTCCTCTCTATTTCATTGAAAGACGTTATCCCCGATTTACGGAATAAAACACAAGTTAAAAAATTTTAACTTAAAATTAAAGTTGAACTGCTCCGTCAATATATTACCGCAAAAATCCTTTCTTTTTTGGGCAGAATTTGTTAAGCGTTTAAGGGTTAAGGGTGTAAGTGTCAAGCGTAACTCTTCAACTCCCTTAACACGGTAGATTATGATCACGGCTTTCTGCATTCTATTTTCTGACAATTATTTTTCGCTACAAATTAAACAACTAAACTTTGTTGCTTTTCGTTAAGCGTTAATGGTGTAAGGGTTAAGCGGCTTCTCCAATGTCTCGGCACTGCTTTCCGCTTTCTGCATTCTGCTTTCTGATAATCCTTTTTCATTTTTCATTTGTCATTTTTCTTACTCGTCATGCGTCTCTCGTCACTTTGTCACTTGTCACTTTAATCTTGAAAGAACTTTAATCTTACTCATCACGCATTACGTCTTTCCGCTAATCAATAACTATTAACAACTTTGCTCCCGCATGGCGCCGGCTTGCCCGGATTATGTTTTTCAGAATGCCGACCCTGTTGCTTTTGATCCAACTAAATATCTTTTGATGTTAATCCCCGCCCTTCGGGTCAGTAAAAATAATTTCATCGAATCGGGTTTTTAAATATCTTTGCTCTTTTATCGGGAGACTCAATGCATGCGCAATAAAAATCTGAATCGTCAGATTTTTCACCTGGCAATACCCAATATCATCAGCAATCTTTCCGTGCCCCTGCTCTCTTCGGTCGATACCGCACTTGTGGGACATTTGCCTTCCCCGGTTTACATCGGAGCGGTTGCCATCGGAAGCATGATCTTCAATTTTGTCTATTGGGGCTTCGGATTTTTGCGCATGGGAACAACCGGCTTAACCGCTCAGGCTTTCGGACAGGATAATCAAAAAGAAATGAATCTATTATTCTGGAGATCGCTTCTTTTTGCAACCGGCGCGGGTATTTTACTTATTCTGTCACAAAAGCTTATCGCCTGGATCGGTTTTACTTTGGTTGACGCTTCTCCTCAGGTGGAGCACAATGCTTCTGTCTATTTTTCCATCCGCATCTTTGCCGCCCCGGCAACGCTTAGCCTGTACGCCATTCACGGATGGTTTTTGGGCATGCAAAACGCCCGCTTTCCGCTTATTATCACTGTGGCTGTTAATCTTTTGAACATCTTGTTTAATGTATTTTTTGTAATGGGTTTGCATAAGAATTCCGACGGCGTGGCTTACGGAACGGTCTTGTCTCAATATCTGGGCGTGGCTCTCTCGCTTTATTTTTTGTTCAGATATTACAGAAAATACATCAGGATGCCGGTTCTTAAAGAGATTCTGGCGGTAAATCCTTTAGTCCGCTTTGTTAAGGTCAATTTCGATATCTTTATTCGCACGCTGAGCCTGATTTTTGCGTTTTCCTTTTTCACCGCGCAGTCGGCTAAACTGGGCGATGTAACCCTGGCTGCAAACAGCATTTTAATTCAACTCTGGATGATCTTTTCCTACGGCATCGACGGATTTGCTTTTTCGGCGGAAAGTCTGGTCGGCAAATACACCGGCGCCCATCAAAAACGAATGTTGCTGATGATTATTCAACGGATTTTCCTCTTCGGCGCCGGACTCGGATTGTTTTTTACCGTTGTTTACTTTTTATTCCGGCATTCTCTTCCTGCTCTTTTTACCGGCAACATCAACGTGTTAGCCGTCATTAATCTTTTTATGATCTGGACGATAGTCGCTCCATTCATTAACAGCTTTTGCTACATCTGGGACGGCATTTACATCGGAGCCACGGCAACCAAAGCCCTGCGCAACGCCATGCTTTTGGCGACGTTCGGAATTTACCTGCCGATGCATTACTTTCTTGAACCCCGTTTCGGAAATCACGGAATGTGGGCGGCGTTGATTTTGTTTATGATTACAAGAGGGGTAAGTTTATCCGTGCTCAGTAACAAATACCTCGGAATTTCCTTTTTTCATCTTTTAAAATGGGAGAGTCGTGAAGATGCTCAGATCCGGACGTAAGACGTTTATTATTATTGTTTTTTTTCTGCTTCTTTTTTCCGAAACAAAGGCGCAGATTATCTCGAACTTTGAGGATGACCTTTATTCAACTTTTTCCCTCACAAAATCGTTCGGAAAACAGATCATCCGACCGCAAGGCGAAGTGTTTTGGGCTGGAGGCGGGATTTTAGTCTCTTCGCTGTTCGATCGTTCTCTGCGGAAAATTGCGCAAAAAAACGGGTCTTCCTTAAACGACCTGATTTTCAAAACAGACCGCTTTTACGGCGAAAAAAATATTTTATTGCCCGTCAGCGCCGGACTTTACATTGCCGGATTGGCGGCAAACCAACCTTATCTCAGAAAACTGGGCTTAAAGTCAACGCAGGCGTTAATATTCACCGGGGTGTTGACGATAGCGACCAAAGAAATACTCGGAAGGGCGCGCCCTTTTCAGGATAAGGGACCTTTTAAGTTTAAACCGTTTTCATTTCAGGAACAATGGCGTTCGTTTCCTTCGGGACACGCCGCTTTAAGTTTTGCCTTTTCCACTATTATGGCTAAATCGGTTAATAATATTTTCTGGAAAATCGGATGGTACGGCGCGGCTTTCACCGTCGCCGGCGCGCGGATGTACAGAGACAAACACTGGCTAAGCGATGTTTTAGCCGGCGGTCTGGTGGGCTGGTCGGTTGCGACGTTTGTGTGGAATTTTGACGAAAATTCAAAGGATAATTCGGGAGATACCCGCGCGCTGCCTTCGCTAAATATCGGTTATTCTTTAAGAGGAGACTTAACGTTCAATTACACTCTGATCTTTTGACCGCAGATGACCACAGATTAAACTGATTACACAGATTGCGCTGATTAAATTGACGGTTTTTTGATTCTTAGCGCGTAAAATAAGAGAACTTGTTTACTTTTCAATTTAAATTATTTTAATTTTCTTTGAGCGCATCGTGACTTCTTTGTGTTCTCTGTGGTTATTATTTCCTGCTGATTAAGTGGAGGTTTTTTGATTTTTTGCGCTTAAAATCAGGAGAATTTGATTCTGTTTCAATTCCGATTTTAAATTAAATTTGCCGTCTTTTTCTTTATTCCATTTATGCATGCTTTGAGTTATTGGGATTAATTTTTTACTCCCCCCCGAACGCTGCGTTCTCTATATTCGGAAAAGTTTTTTCAAACGAACAACCGCTCATTGAGCACGTTTTCCACCTGACCTTCATCTATTACCGGACCCGATGAAAAAATCACCAGTTTTTCAATTACATTGCGTAATTGTCTGATATTTCCGGGCCATTCCTGTTCGATTAAAATTTGCAGCGCCCTTTCTGAAAAATCGACGATGCGTTTGTTGTACTGTTCCGCAGCCCGCTGTAAAAAATAGCGCGAAAGAGGGGCAATGTCTTCTTTGCGGTCGCGTAACGGCGGAATGTGAATATGCAGCACATTTAAGCGATGATAAAGGTCCTGACGGAATTGCTGTTTTTCGATTGCTCTCTCCAAATTTTGATTTGTGGCGGCAATAATGCGGCAATTACTAACCATAGTCGCGTTATCTCCCAGCATACTGAATTCGCCGCTATCGAGAACCTTTAAGAGTTTAGCCTGCAAATAAAAATCCATGTCTCCTATTTCATCGAGGAAAAGGGTTCCGCCGTCCGACAACTGAAATTTCCCGATTTTATCCTCGACGGCTCCGGTAAAAGCGCCTTTTTTATGTCCGAACAATTCACTTTCCAGAAGCTCGGTTGGAATGGCGGCGCAATTGATTTTAATAAAAGGTTTACCGGCTCGGGGTCCGCTGTAGTGCAGAGCGCTGGCGACCAATTCTTTTCCTGTTCCCGTTTCGCCGGTGATCAATACTTTGGCGTCGGTTTGGGCAAATATTTTTATCTTTTTAAACACTTCCTGCATGGCTTTGCTCTCGCCGATCATTCTGTATTTTTCGTCCAGCGCGGTTAACAATGTATTGCGTTCACGCGCCCAGGCGTTCTTTTCGATGGCATGGCGAACCATTAATAAAAGCCGATCGGGATCCACCGGTTTTTCCACAAAATCGTATGCGCCTTTCTTTATGGCGTCAACGGCAATGGGAATATTACTCTGCCCGGAAATAAAGATGATGGGCACTGTGGGGTCCTCATTTTGAATTTTTTTCATCAATTCAACCCCGTCCAAACCGGGCATCTTAACATCCAGCAAAATGCAGTCGTACGAAGCCGAACTAACCTTTTTGCAAGCGTCAAAAGGGTCGATGGTGGTGTGAACCTCGAATCCGTGATTTTCCAACATTCGTTTAAGAGCCTTTAAAAAATCCATATCATCATCCACGGCGAGGATTGAGTATTTTGACTGCGATTGTTTGGTTTTCATTTACAACCCCTTTTCGTACTTTTTCTGTGATCTTTTTAAGACGGATTATCTTTGGGCAGAATAACCTGCACCTGCGTGCCTTTATTTATTACCGAATCGACGATAATCTGTCCTCCGTGATTTTTCACAATTCGTTCCACAAGAACCAATCCGAAACCGGTTCCCAGATTTTTCGTGGAAAAATTCGGCTCAAAAATACGCTCTTCTATTTCTTTGGGGATTCCGCGACCGTCGTCGCTGATTCTTATGCATATCGCTTCTTTGTGTAATTTGTTTGTGAAGTGAGCCGAAAAAGTTTCGATGCGAATTTGCCCCCGTTCGCCCACAGCGTCAAAAGCGTTTTCCAACAGTTCTCTCAACAATACTTCCAACTGTTCAACATCCGCGGTAATCATTTCAGCCTGATCCGCGATCTGCACCGATATCTGCACATGTTCGGGCGGCTGGAAGGCGTCAAGCACTTTTTTAATCAATTCTTCCAATGAAATCACTTGTAATTTAAGTCTGCTTAAGCGGGCGAATTTTGAGTAATTTTCAGTAATCGAATGAATGCGCGTCACTTCGGTTTCGATGCTTCTCAGGTCTTCTTTCCAATCGGCGTTATTTTGATCGAGAAGATTATATTTCAGAGTCTGCAGAGAAAATTTAATCGTCGATAGGGGCGTTTTGATATCGTGCGCCATTTTGCGAATCAGCCTGTGAATCACATCTTCCCGTTCGGTTAAAATACTCTTTGACAAATCGTAAATTTCCAGACAATATCCGGCTGGTAAATCCAACGCTCCGGTTAAAAAATAACCGACTAATTTCCCCTTAAAGGGATTGCCTGATCTAAGAAATGTTAATTCTCCTTCTACCACCCTTCTGGTATGAACCAATTGATCGATAAAATTTCGAACTTGCGGACGAGAACGAAGAAAATTCCGATAGTCAACGCCGAATTTTATATTCTCGGGCAACGCTAACATTTTTAAAAAATTTTGATTATAGCGAATCACGCGCCCTTGTTCGTTAAGCAACAACACGCCTTTGTTGAGCGTGTTCAGATGACGAACGAGAAAATGATAGTAAAACAACAATGAATTAATCGCGGAAAAAATCAACCATAAAATGATGAATATTGCTCCGTAAGCCAGAATGGAAATTACGAAGTACCACGGGTAATAAGGATTCCTGCCATAATTGAATTCCAGATAAGTATCAAATGTACTCAACATTAATTCCGAATGCGATTCATCAGTTTTTTTAACAGATATAATCAATTTTGAAAATTCAATTATCGGAATTATTTGCGAAACCGGATTTTTGAAGTTCTGCCGGTAAATAGTCAGTTTCATTTTATCGGGGCTTACGGCGGATAATCGGATAATTTCATTCTCGGGATCGGAATCAAGATTCATCAGCCAAAATACGTCATTTATAATCGTGGGACTATCTTTTTTAAGCACAAGTTCGGGGGTCAAACTGCTATCCACCCTGTAAATACCCGAAGACGATTTTAAGTAAAGAGGCAAAGCCAGTTTGTAATGATTGAATTCATACTGAAATATCGGAGTAACTTCATTAAAAAATTTATCCTTTTTTATTATTCCGGACAAAGGATTGAAAAGAACAAATTCAACTGAATCGTTTTCCACCGTTTTGTTATTAATAATTCCTAAAAAAAGAGGGGTTTTACCCGATTTAAGCAGTTTAAAATTAGCGGCTGAATAGGTGCAACCGAACGCCATGGGATTAAATTTTGGTTTAAGCCTCCTGTTCAGAATAAACAGATAAACATGATTGTCCTTGTAAAGATCGGGCGCGTCTTCACTATAATTACCGGGAGCGTAAGAGCCTGTGTTATAAATTTCGAGTTGTCCGTCATTATTAATATCCGTAATTTCAAATCCGTGAACGGGAGATCCGAATTCGGGACTGACGGCAATCAATTTTTCTTTTTTAACGCTAAACGCAAATAAGCGGCGCGGACGCAGGGCAAAATAAGCGTCGATCGAAACAAGCAGCTCGTCAAATCCGTCCCGATCCAGATCAAAAAATCCAGTTATGTCCAATCCGAAATTCCATGGTTTTCCGGGCACGGGATTGTGTTCACCCGCCGAAGTAAAATAAGCTCTGTAGAGTAAAAAATCCTTTTTTTTGAACGGATCCAAAACATAAATAAACAGGGAATCGTCTTGGCGGGTAATGATGTAAATTTCTTTAAACGAATCGTGGTTGTAATCGCCGATTGCCCAGCCCCTTACTATCCATTGTTCTTCTAAATTCCATTGATCGATAAGCTTATTGTTTAAATTTTCCAGTTTAATCGCCGGTTCGTTTATAAAAGAAGAATTTCTTTTCAGTTCAATCATCTCCGTCTCGCCGTCATTATTTAGGTCATAATAAAATCTTTGCACCATGGAGCCGTCAGTTCTTTTTAATAAAGATATGTTATGCAGGCAAAACGAATGAATGGGCAATAAATAAAAATAAAACAGTAAGGTTAAAAACAGGGAAACAATACTAATTAACAGGTAAACAACTTTTTTATCTTTTAATTTTATCGGCTTTTTAAACATAGCAAAGAAGTTTCGCCTTAATAGATTTGAATTCACTTGTTTCTAAAATATAAAACCTCAACATTTAAGCCGCAATGAAAATTTACGTTTGGCAAAATTAATAAACAAACTTCCGATTAATCACATTCTGATTTTAATGAAACCTAAAATCAAACGGAATATTTTCAGAGAGTGTTTTATATTATTCCAAATTACTCATAAAAAATTAAGTTTTAAAAAAACAATCGTGCGTCCGCTCTAAAACTCGTGTTCTGTCATTTCAAACGAAGAGAGGAATCTTATGATTACGACAAAAGAAAAAGATTTCTCCTCGCTGCGCTCGTCGAAATGACAAATACAGACCTTTTTAGAGTGCACACAGTAATTGAAAAATAAACAAGTTCTCTTATTTTACGCGCTAAGCATCAAAAAACCGTCAATTTAATCAGCGCAATCTGTGTAATCAGTTTAATCTGGAGTCAATTGTCTAATACTTTTCGAACCGCTTTCGCTAACTCGGCAGCCACGACCGGTTTCATTAAAATCGATCGAATCCCGTAGTTTTTTTGCAAATCTTCGGTCAGTTGCTGTCCGTATCCGGTAATCAGAATTATGGGTAAATCGGGGAAATGGCGGCGGATGAGCTGAGATAATTGCAAACCCGTCATATTCGGCATTGTTAAATCTGTAATCAGCAACTGATATTTATCGGGATTTTTCCGTAATTTTGCAAGCACCTTTGTACTATCCAAAACAGTTGTTACTTTATAGCCAAAATACGCAAGCATTTGTTTTTCCAGTTCAAGCACGCTCGGTTCATCATCGACTAAAAGGATATTTTCCCCTCCTTTTGGTATCGGAACCTTTTCTTTCGCTTCTTCAATTTGCCGCACATCGGCTACGGGCAAATACACATGAAAAACCGTGCCTTTGCCTTTTTCACTATACACTATGATATCTCCGCCGCAATTTTTAACAATACCGTGAACAACGGAGAGTCCCAGTCCGGTTCCCTTGCCAACGCCTTTGGTCGTAAAAAAGGGTTCAAAAATACGTTCAATCACCCAGGGCTCCATGCCTTCGCCGGTATCAGACACCGATAATCTTACGTAAGTTTGTTCATTTAAACCCGGATGATGTTTGGCGGTAATTTCATCAACCGCAATTTGTCGTAATGTTATGGAAAGTTGTCCTCCGTTTTTTTCCATAGCCTGATACGCGTTGGTGCACAAGTTCATTAGAACCTGATGCATTTGCGCGGGGTCTGCCATTACCGGCGGGCAGGATTTGTCGATTGATTTTTCTAAAATGATCGTGCTTGGGATGGAAGCCCGCAGCAAATTATAAGCTTCGGTTACAATGTGTTGCAGATAGACCGGTTTTGGCTGATGATCGATTTGACGGGAAAAGGTTAAAACCTGCCGAATCAAATCTCTTGCCCGCAAAGCCGCTTTGATGATCTGGTTGGCTTTGTCCTGTAATTTGGGGTCTTCAACAACGGACATTTTAATTATTTCGGCATACCCTAAAATCGGGGTTAAAATATTATTGAAATCATGGGCAATACCGCCGGCAAGCGTTCCGATCGTTTCCAGCCGCTGGTTTTGATGCAACTGTTTTTGAAGCAGCTTTTTATCTTCTTCCAATTTTTTGCGCTCTGTGATATCTTCTTTAATTGCAAGATAGTGTTGGATTTCTCCTTTTTCGTTTTTAATGGCGCTGATTCTTGCATACTCCCAAAAAAGAGTACCGTCTTTTCTTTTATTTAGCAATTCGCCCTGCCAGACTTTTCCGGAAGAAATGGTGCTCCATATTTCTTCGTAAACTTTTTGCGGCATTAAACCGGACTTCAAAATATTGGGTTTTTCGCCTATTACTTCCGAATATTCGTAACCTGACACCTGCGTAAACTTCGGATTTACATATTCAATTTTCCCCTCCAGGTCGGTAATTATTACCGAAACCGGACTCTGTTCTATGGCGTCCGTAAGCTCTCTTAATCGCTCCTCCACCCGTTTTTGTTCGGTAATATCCTGCGCAAGGGCAATAACAACATTCTGCCCAAAGTACTGCCCTTTATAAAGACGCACATTTTTCGGAAAAGCTTCTCCGTTGGAACGACGTCCCCAAAATTCAAATTGCTGCGGTTCGCCCTGTAAAGCCTTGCGAAAATGCTCGAATACTTTGTGCATATCGTTTTTCCCGGGAGCGGCTACATCAACCGGCGATTTTCCGATAAAATAACTGCGCGGATAGCCGTACATTTTTTCCGCGCCTTCATTCACATCCAAAAAGCTGCCGTCTTCTGCCTGAATATAAATGGCTTCTTTTACGCTGTTGAAGAGTCCCCGGTAGCTGGCTTCGCTTGCTTTTAGGGCTTCTTCGAATTTTCTCTTTTCGCTGATGTCTCTGTTTATTCCTACGATAGCCACCGGTTTCCCCTCCGAATCGTGCATCAGACCAATGGACATATCAATGACAAGTTCTTCGCCCTGTCTGTTAAATTGAATCACTTCTCCGCGCCAAAATCCCTTTTCCGTCGCAATCTTACGAATGCGCAGCCGTTCTTTCGTCGTCATGCGCATTTTAACGATTTCATCGATCCTTTTACCCAAAACCTCTTCCGCCTTCCAGCCGTACAGTTTTTCCGCGCTTCTGTTCCAATAAGTAATCTTAAAATTTAAATCCGTAGCAAGAATAGCGTCCTGAGCCGCCGCGAGCAATTGGTTTTGATAAAGAATCCGTTCTTCTTTTTCTTTTTGTTCGGTAATATCTTCCACAGTGCCTTCAAAATAAAGCAAGTTTCCCGCCGAATCTTTAACCGCCCTTGCCTTTTCGCGAACCGGAATCGGAGAGCCGTCTTTTTTACGCCATACCGACTCATGGACAATAAATTCATCCGTGCTCATTACCCTTTTTATAAATTCGAGTCGGTTTTTTTTGTGGTAATATCCTTCTCTGTCGATATCACGCTTCTTTAAATCTTCCAGCGAGTCAAATCCCAACATTTTAATCAAAGCCGGGTTGGCGATAATAACTCTTCCGTCCAAGGTGGAGCGATAAATGCCGAAAGGTGAATTTTCAAAAATCGTGCGATACCTGTATTCGCTTTCCTTTAATTGTTCCTCCATTTTAAAGCGCTGTAATTCAACCCCTACCCGATGGGCAAAAATTTCCAGAACATTCCTTTTCAAAGTCGCGTTTTTTATTTTGGATTTGGTGAGGGCTACAAGAGTTCCGATAACCTTTCCGTCGGGTTTTCTTAAAGGAGTGCCAATGTAACCTTCTGCATTCAACGTTTTTATCAAATCATCGTCCGGGAAAAGTTCCGCTATTTTTTCCGGATAAACACGAGTTTTTTGATTTATTACATTTTCACAGGGAGTGCCTTTTAAAGCATGTACCTCGTTTTCCGCAATTTTCCCGTCGCCATAACAAGCGACTATTTTGATGCTTTCTTCAGTTTCGTTCATTATTTCGGTAATAAACACATAATCGGCTTTTATCGATCGGGCGATATTGGTCGCCAAGGATTTCAAAACCTCATGAGTCGTGACCCCAGTTACTTTTTTATTGATGAAATTAACCGCTTGTTCTATTTTTTTGTTTTGTTCTTCAATTTCAATGATGTGCAGTGCAAAGGCTATATCCGCAGCCAACTCAAACAGAATTTCCTCTTCTTCTGTTGAAAAATTAAAGGTTTTATCCAATCCCACACAAAGCACGCCCATTGTTCTTTTTTGATATTGCAGCGGCGCTACCAAAGCGCGGGTAGTATTTTCTTTATTTGCCGCTTGAAGAGAGGCGGCGGAGTCATCAGCGGGATGTAAAATGCTGATCAAACAGTTCCGCGAATTCATCGCCTTTGAAATACAAGATTTAACAAATTCGTTTTTCCGCTGCGTTTTCTTGTTAAAAAATCCCGCTTGATAAAATTCTTCGGTTTCTCCGTCCTGATTTAGTCTGGCGATCCAGGCGTATTTAAAATCTCCGGACTGAATAAGTAATCTACAAATTTTTGTCAGCAGCGTCGCCTCGTTTTTCTCACGCACAATCAATTGGTTGATGGTTCTGATGGTCAAAAGAATTCTGTTCACATGCTCTGTTTGCCGGAGATATTTTTGTCTTTCGGTAATATCCGTTATGTAGCCTTCAAGAAATTCGATTTTACCTTCGTCGTTTAATATGCCTCTGCCTTCTTCCCAAATCCATTTAACCTTTCCGTCCTTTGTAAAAACACGATAGACGGATTTAAAGGGCTCGCGTTTTTTAAGCGCCTTACGAATCGTTTCAAATTCTCCGTTTCGGTCTTCGGGATGAATGAGATCGCCGAAGGAGAGTGTCTTATTGTCGATCAAGTCATCAGGATCGTAGCCGGTTACTTTTTTTATGCCGCTGCTGACATACTTCATTGTTCTGTTCTTGTCATTCAGACAGCGATAGACCATTCCGGACAAGTTATCAGTTAAAGCGGAGATTTGACGATCTTTGATTTTCGGCGTCTTATCATCTATTAACCGATTATTGTTATCGGGATGTTCAAAAAAACATTCCGGAATTTTTTTAAGAGCGGGCTTTATTTCATCCAATAGGTTTTGCACGGCGCGAACGGCGGAATCGTCGTTTAAGCATAACAATAAAAATGCCCGCCCGTTTTTAAATTCCAAAAGTAAGATTAAAATTTTAGCCGTGTTTTGCAGAACAGCGCCCGAAACAAAAGGCGCAAATTCGGAGAATTCTTCCGTAGTAAAAATTTCGGAAGAGACGTCATTCGCAAAAAGCGACTTTAAAAATGAATAGGTCGATTTAACATCTTTAGTAAAATTTTCGGAAACACTCTGATAAAATTTCCCTGACTTATCTTCACGAAGAATGATTTTACAATCGGCGATCGGAGGCAATTCGTTTAACACCGCGCAAATCCGGTCTAATTTTCGGGTAAGCGGAATTTCATCGATAAGAAGTTTAAGTATTTTGTTTTCGATTTTCAGGAATACTGGGTCAGTCGGCTTTTTCATGGCATTTAACCTAATCTATTTTAACAACTTGCAATTCATCAACAAGCATGGAAGAAGGAGCAAAACCGCCTGAAATCATCCAGACCACTATTGTGCTGTCTTCGGGACAATAAAGCGAATCAGCGCTCTGATAAAACTTCCAGTTATTATCAGCCACATAAATACTATATCGACCATTTTGATTGAAATTTTTAATAAAAAACCGGATATTGCCACCTGATGATAAGTTTTTAGCCCATCCCTGCAAACGGTAGTACCCCTCTTTGCAATTTTTTAGTTGCAGCTCTCCATGGGGAACAACACAACCGCCGGAAACCATCACGGAATGTTTCCCGCCGCCGGGAAAAGTTTCATCAAATAAACTCAGCGAGCCGTAACCTTTCCATGGCGTTAAATCCTCCGGGATTTCAAACGAGGTGTAATAAACGGCATTTTTATCACGACCGATAATTCCCTTTTCACGGAATGGCAATAATTCCTGAGGGCAGACTTTTAATTCAAATTCGCCTATAAAATTTCGAATCTCAAGCCGCAAATACTTCGGAAGACAATCGGGAAAATATGACGTAATCCATCCTTTGTCGTTTATTTGGAAATCGACTAATCTTTTAATAAACGCTTCGGAATCCGGATCCAGTATTGAAAAACGGATATTCCCTTCCCGCCAGTTTTTCAGGTAATAACCGACAGCTATCGAATCGCAGTCAAACGACAAAGAATCCGTACGCAACATTTGTACTTTTTTATCGGCTTTTAAAGTGAATTGATAAAAGTTGTTTTGGTTTTTAACCGTTTGTGTTTGGGTATCCGTGGTTAATGTTAAAGGATTTGAATCTCTTGAACAAGAAAAAAATAATCCCGCAAAAAAAACGCCTGCTATAAACAGATAAATTTTCATCATACGTTCTGTCTTTTTCTTTCAACCTGTAATTTGAACATATTTAAACGCAAGAAAATCATCTTATATCACAAATTTATCGATTCTAATAATCAGATGGCGCAACGGTAGTATCGATTTACAAAAAAACCGACACCCGTGTTTTAAACTAATTTGCATAAGTAAATTTTACTATTTAAATTAAAAGTTTTGAATTTGAACAAAGAGGAGAAGAATAAATGGCTTACGTATGCGAAATCTGTGGAAAACGACCGATGGTTGGGAATCATGTCAGCCATGCTCACAATAAAACGAAACGTCGTTTCTTGCCAAATTTGCAAAAAGTTCGCGTCCAGACTCCAAGCGGCGTAAAACGTATGCGGGTTTGCACAAGCTGCATTCAGGCTAACAAAATTCAGAAACCAAGTTTAGTTTAAAGCCGGCGGTATGCCGGTTTTTTTTATTCTCCCCCCCAACATTCTTTATTTAGATAATTGCCAACACTCCGAACAATAATAACAACATTGCCACCAAAAAATAAAGCGTGCTTAAAGGTTCAACAATTTGCGGCACTCCCGAATGTCTGTGAACAAACCTGAGTTGAGAAAGACCGAACCAGACTCCCAATCCGCCCAACGCTAAATTCAGGAAGCCGGAGTAGGGATAAGATAACAGGTTGCAAATAAAGATTAACGGAGCAATAACAAAAAAGGTAACGCTTAAAACGCGTTTCCAGCGTTTTCTTCTGCGGGCAATTGTCAGCTTGTATTTGATATTTGTTAACCAGATGAAATTAAGAAGGTTAATAATAATAATTAACCCTATGGTCATTTCCCATCTTCCAAACCCAAACACATTGCTCTCCTGTTTTTAGAAAAAAACGTAAAAATTAAAAAGATGACCGCATAAAAAGTATCAATAGCGAAAATGCTTCATTTGTTCGCCCTTTTCGCCAATTTCCGTCATGGCTTCGATACCGATTTGAAGATGCAATTCAGTGTATTTTTGCGTAACATATTGATCGGATTCTTCCGTTTTAATTCCTTCGGGGGTCATCGGTAAATCGCTGACCAATAGCAGGGCGCCGCGGGAGATGGCATTGGCATGACCTACGATAAAAATGGTCGCCGTTTCCATATCAATGGCAATGGCGGAAATTTTTCGCAGGTAGCTTTTAAAGGTTTCGTCCCATTCCCACACTCTTCGGTTGGTGGTGTAAACAACGCCCGTGCGATATTCCTGATTGTGACCGACGATTTTATTCGAAACAAATTTATGTAATTTAAAAGAAGGCAA
This sequence comes from Calditrichota bacterium, assembly GCA_024278715.1. Classification (GTDB taxonomy): domain Bacteria; phylum Calditrichota; class Calditrichia; order Calditrichales; family Calditrichaceae; genus Caldithrix. The sequence continues at coordinate 1,589 of JAJRSN010000059.1, read as the reverse complement.
TGCGGGAACTTCGGGGGGAAAATAATCATTACTGGTGCCCTCGCCCCGAATGGCGGCTATCGGTAAAATAAAATGACCGATTTCCGTCGAATGCTTCAAGCCTCCGCATTTGCCCAAGAAGAGCACTCCTTCCGGCTTCCGCGCCGACAGCAAATCCATCAGGGTGGCGGCATTGGGCGAACCCATTCCGAAATTGATTATGGTCAGTCCGCCGGAATTGGTAGCCGTTTGCATGGGACGCCCCTCACCCTTAACATCACATTTAAAACGTTCGGCAAACATGCTAATATAATAACTGAAGTTGGTTATTAAAATATAATCGCCGAATTCGTCGATTTTAGTACCGGTATAGCGCGGCAGCCATAATTTAGCCAGTTCGTATTTCGAGATGCTGTTTAAATGTTTGTTGGAAGGTAGAGAAATCATAACAATAATACCACATAAGTATGTTTTACTTTTTATAAATGTACGAAGCAAATTTGATTTCATCAAAATAAATATGAAATTCATTTGACAAAAACTCATTTTCCTAAAGAAAATCTCATCCGTTAAAATTTTTTGCTTCTGTTTTACGCGAATATTTGCCTAATCGGCGCCGCTCTCTTCTTTTACGAGCACAGGCGGGGACGAGGGGATTTTTACAATAAAACTTTGCATCCTTTCGTTTTTAAGCGTTTAGCTTTGATGTTTTATCGGTTAAGCCGCTAAAGAAACGGTTCCTTAAATTATTATTTTGTTTCAAACAGGTTTTATCTTATTTTTTTACGACTTTTGCGTAATCAGCGTTATTGTTGTTTCCGCGCCGCAAAAAGGTTGTTTTGCGAAAGCAGCGGTCGCTGACGTAAGCGCAGTAATAAATCCCGTATTTTCAACGGCAAATAAGAAACTCGGGTTTGCCAGTTGAAATGAAAGAGAAAAACAACTTACATAAAACTTAATCATTTTTTAGACAAAGAACAAAAACAGGAATTTAAAATGAAACGACTTCTCACTATTTTATTTTTTGTTGTATTGATTTTAGCCGGGTGTAAAGAACAAGATCGCTTTCGTTTTGCCTGGTTATCCGACACTCATGTTTCAGCCGCTTCTTCCGGGGCAAAAGATCTGCGGTTAGCGGTAAAAGATATCAACCGTTTGCGAAACATCGATTTTGTAATTGTAAGCGGCGACATCACAGACACCAACACCGGGAATAATCTGTTCAGGGCAAAACAAATTCTTGATTCGCTGAATATGCCTTATTACATCATACCCGGCAATCACGATAGTAAATGGACGGATTCGGACCTGGAAAATTTTAAAACCTTTTGGGGCGATGATAAATTTAATTTTGATTACGGGGGTTTTAAATTTATCGGATTGCATCAAGGACCGGAATTGCGCATGGCGGACGGACATTTTGCTCCGCACGATTTACGATGGTTGAAACGATTTTTACAAAATCTTAAAAACCCGCGGCAACCTCTGATTTTTGTCACTCATTATCCGCTTTCTCCGCCCTTTACCATCGATAATTATGACGTTTTTATGGATATTATCAAAAACTATCGCGTTGTGATGCTTTTAAACGGACACGGTCACCGGAACCG